>CAZMHG010000137.1:0-7015 GCA_964565975.1 uncultured Ilumatobacteraceae bacterium
GAAGTCGGTCTGGGAGTGCAGTGCGCTAGAGCGCCACGTCTCGACCTGGTCGACATGGACGAGCTCGGCGCGCTGCGCGGACCGTTCACCCTCGTCGACAGCACCTTCGCCACACCGCTCGGCCAGCAGCCGCTGCGCCACGGCGTGCACCTGTCGCTGCACTCGGCGACCAAGGGCATCGCCGGGCACAACGACGCGATGCTCGGTGTCGTCGCCGGCGAGGCGGAGTTGCTGCAGTCGATCTGGGCCTACGGGGTGCTGCACGGCGCGACGCCCTCGCCGTTCGACGCGCTCAACGGCCTGCGCGGCATCCGCACGCTTGCGGTGCGGACCAGGCAGCAGGCCGCCAGCGCGCACACCCTGGCCCAGTTCCTGGCCGCCCATCCTGCCGTCGGCGACGTGCGCTACCCAGGGCTGGCCACGCATCCGCAGCACGACCTGGCGACGCGCCAGATGGACCACTACGGCACGATGGTCGCCGTCGACCTGACGGGCGGCCGCGACGCCGCGGCGAACCTGCTGCGCCGGCTGGAGATCGCCCGGGTGGCCACCTCGCTCGGCGGCCCCGAGACCCTGGTGTGCCATCCGGCGACGAGCACGCACGCCAGCCTGACCGCGACCGAAGCCGACGCTGCCGGCGTCACGCCGGGGCTGCTGCGCATCTCCGTGGGGCTGGAGGACGTCGCCGACATCTGCGCCGACTTCGGCCAGGCGCTGCGGGCCTGACCGGCGGTCGTCGGCGCGCCGGGCGATCCTGCCGGCGGTGCGTCAGCTGAAGTACGGGTTCTCGCCGGTGCTGTGATCAGTGAGGTCGCGCACCCGCTGGACCTGGGGGAAGTGCTCGGCGAGCATCGTCTGCACGCCCTCGAGCATGGTCATCTTGCTCATCGAGCAGCCGTGGCAGCCGCCGCCCATGGTCATGTACGCGGTGCCCTCGCCGTCGTGGCCGACGAAGGTGACGAACCCGCCGTGGGCGGCCAGCGCCGGGTTGACCTCGGTGCCGACCACGGTCTCGATCTGCGCGCTCAACTCGTCGTCGTGGATCAGCCCCTCGACCACCGGCGGGCGCGGCCGGTTCGGGTTGCGGATCACCAGGCCCTGCGAGTCGGTGCAGTCGAGCGTGGCGCCGTCGAGCGCGTCCAGATCCTTGGCCGGGATGATCACCTTGATCGCCTGGTCGCCGTGACGGTGCGTGCGCACCTCGTCGGTGAACGCGGCCGTGGTGACCACCTCGAACGCGAGGTCGTAGCGGAAGTCGGACCCGGGCTCGCTGATGATCGACAGGTGCAGGCCGAGCGCGTCGGCGTCGGGCTCCTCGGACCGCAGCCGCAGCAGTTCGTCGAGCGCCGCGGGCGTCACGTCGATGATCGGCGCCGACGCCGTGGCCAGCGGGGACGGATGTGCCTGGGCGAACGGGGAGACGACGTCGCCGGTACCCGTCGGTGCTGGTTCGGGGGCGGGCGGGACGGTCGTCGTGTCGGAGATCCGGCCGGTGGACGTCACGTCACCACGCTACCGGCGCGGCAGCAGGGGCATTGCCGGGCGCCGCTCGCCACATGCCAACCTGGGGGGATGCAGGACGGAAGCCGCAAGGCGATCATCGCCGCGTTCTTCGCCAACCTCGGCATCGCCGTGGCCAAGCTCGTCGGGTTCCTGATCACCGGCTCGGCAGGGATGCTCGCCGAGTCCGCGCACTCGATCGCCGACACCGGCAACCAGGGTCTGCTGATGCTCGGCGCGCGGCGCGGCAAGCGGCCGGCCGACGCCGCGCACCCGTTCGGCTACGGCCCCGAGCGCTACTTCTGGGCGTTCGTCGTGGCCTTGGTGCTGTTCACCCTCGGCGGGTTGTTCGCCCTCTACGAGGGGATCGACAAGCTCCGCCACCCGCACGAGCTGGACAACGCAGTCGTCGCCTACGTGATCCTGCTCATCGCCATCGTGCTGGAGACGTACTCGCTGCGCACCGCGATACGCGAGTCGAGCCACGTCAAGAAGCCGGGCCAGTCGTGGTGGAACTTCATCCGCTCGGCGAAGATGCCCGAGCTGCCGGTGGTGCTGCTCGAGGACACCGGCGCCGAGCTCGGCCTGCTGTTCGCCCTGTTCGGCCTGACGATGGCCGAGGTCACCGGCAACCCGCGCTGGGACGCGGTCGGATCGATCGCCATCGGCGTGCTGCTGGTGCTGATCGCCGTGATCCTGGCCGTCGAGATGAAGGGCCTGCTGATCGGCGAGGCCGCGTCCGACGGCACGCAATCGGCGATCGTCGGCGCGCTGACCGGGTCGCCGGGGGTCAACGCGTTGATCCACCTGCGCACGATGCACCTCGGCCCCGACGAGTTGCTCGTCGCCGCCAAGCTGGACTTCGACCACGGCTTCGACGCGGCACAGATCGCCAGCGCGATCGACACCGCCGAGAGCCGGCTGCGTGCCGCGGTGCCCGAGGCGCACCTGGTGTACATCGAGCCGGACATCCTGCGCAGCGCGACGCAGCCCGATGTCACGCACAGCGCGACGCAGCCCGACGCGCAGTAGAGTCGGCGTCGTCCAACACCTGGGGAGCTCGCACGAGCGGGCTGAGAGGGTGGCTACGGCCACCGACCCACGAACCTGCACTGGGTAATGCCAGCGAAGGAAGCGTCCATGCCGGCCACAGCACAGCAGATCGTGATCGTCACCGGCGGCGGTGCACTTGCGCCCCGCGCCGCGGCCGAGATCCGGCCCGACTCACTGGTGATCGCCGCCGACAGCGGGCTCGACCACGCCCTCGCCGCTGGCATCACGCCGCAGATCCTGGTCGGCGACCTGGACAGCATCTCCCCTGGCGGGCGGTCGTGGGCCGTCGCCGCGGCGAGCGAGGTCCGCCAGTTCCCGGCCGACAAGGACGCCACCGACACCGAGCTGGCGCTCGACACAGCCGCCCAGGTGGCCGGTGCGGCAGCGGACCGGCCCGAGATGTTGCTGCTCGCCGGCGACGGAGATCGGCTGGATCACACCCTCGGCACGCTCGGCGCCCTCGGACGGGCGGCGTTCGGGTTCGGCGCATGCCGCGCCCTGCTCGGCTCGGCCGCGATCCACATCGTCACGCCCGGTCGCCCAATCGACCTGGCGCTCGCCGGGGCCACGACGTTCTCGGTGCTCTGCCTGCACGGGCCGTGCCGCGGCGTGACGATCGGTGGAGCGCGCTGGCCGCTCGACCGCGCCGACCTCGACGCCGGCAGCACGCACGGCGTCAGCAACCTCGGCGGTTTACCCGATCGACCCGTCACCATCTCGGTGACCTCAGGCATCCTCACGGTGGTCATCCCATGAAGCACGCATCCACTCGCCTCACCGCACTCGCCATCGCCGTCGCGACGGTGCTGATCACACCTGCCGCGGCCGGTGCAACCGCGACGACCGCTGCGACGACGACTGCTGCGACCGCGGCAGCGGGAACCGCCCGGGCGGGCACGGCGGCGGGCACCGTCGCGCCCGGGCAGGGCGTCACCCTCGTCGCCTACGACTCGTTCCCGACGAAGGACTCGCCGCTCGTCGACGCGCTCGCCGACTTCACCGCCCAGTCCGGCAGCGCCGTGCAGATCGTCATCTCCGGCGACACCGGCACGATGGTCGCCAAGGCCAAGCTCACCGCCGGGAACCCCGAGGGCGACGTCATCTGGGGCGTCGACAACACGTTCCTGTCGGCGGCGATCGACGGTCAGATCTTCGACGGCGATCCCGTTGCCGTGGACAACGGCGACGTCTGCGTGAACTACGACCTGGCCTGGTTCGCCGAGCACAAGTTGGCCGTGCCGGTCTCGCTCGACGATCTGCTCAAGCCGGAGTACAAGGATCTGCTCGTCGTCGAGAACCCGTCCACCTCCTCGCCCGGGCTGGCATTCCTGCTGGCGACCATCGGCCACAGCGGCGCCGAGGGCTGGCAGGCGTACTGGACCAAGCTGAAGGCCAATGGCGTGCGCGCCGTCGACTCGTGGGACACCGCGTACTACGACGAGTTCTCTGCCACCGGCGACGGCCAGCGCCCGATGGTCGTCAGCTACGGCACCAGCCCGGCGGCCGAGGTGTTCTACGCCGACCCGCCGCGCACCGACCCGCCCACCGGGGTGGCCGCCGAGACCTGCTTCCACCAGACCGAGTACGCCGGCGTGCTGCGCGGCGCGAAGCACCCCGAGCAGGCCAAGGCGCTGCTGGCGTTCCTCACGAGCGAGCGCTTCCAGCGCGAGCTCCCGACGACGCTGTGGGTCTACCCGGCCAACACCTCCGTCACCCTGCCGGATGTGTTCCGCTTCGGTGTCACGCCAGCCGCGCCGTTCACCGTGGACCCCGCCCAGATCACCGCGCATCGCCAGGAGTGGCAGGAGCAGTGGACCGCGCTGATGCGCTGACCGCCCGCGCCAACCGCCTGCGCTGGCCGACCCGGCTGGCGCTCGCCGCGGCGCCCGCGGCAGCCGTGCTGGTGTTCACCGTGTGGCCGTTCGCCACGCTGCTCGGCCGAGTGGTGCGCCCGTCCACGTGGTCCGCGCTGTGGCGCGTCGGCGACCTGGGTGGCACGTGGTGGTACACGCTGTGGCAAGCGGCGGCCTCGACCCTGCTGACGCTGCTCGTCGGGATGGTGCCGGCGTACGTGTTGCACCGGTTCCGGTTCCGTGGCCGGGCCGTCGCCCGGGCGCTGATGATCGTGCCGTTCTTCCTGCCCACCGTGGTCGTCGCGGCGGCGTTCGTCGCCGTCCTGCCGGGCCACTGGCGCGACACGCCCCGCGCGGTCGTGGCCGCGCACGTGTACCTCAACGTCGCCGTCGTCGTGCAGATCGTCGGGGCGATGTGGGAGGTCGTGCCGCACGATCTCACCGGTGCGGCGCGCACCCTCGGGGCCTCGCCGTGGCAGGTCGCCCGGCACGTCGTGCTCCCCGTCCTGCGCCCGGCGCTGGCCAGCGCGGCGGCCGTCGTGTTCGTGTTCTGCTTCACCTCGTTCGGCGCGGCGAAGCTGCTCGGCGGCGTCGGCCACCCGACCGTGGAGATGGAGATCGTCCGCCTGGCGACGCAGATCGGCGACATCGGCAGCGCCGCCGTGCTCGCCGTGCTGCAACTGCTGGTCGTCGCCGCCGTCCTCGCGGCCAGCACCTGGGTCCAGCGGCGCACGCGGCTGGCGCTCGCCGGCGACGCCCGACCGGTGCGGGTCACCGTCGGGCGGTGGCCGGCGCGCGTCGGCCTCGCTGGTGCGGCGCTGTTCGCCGCGCCGGTCGTGGCGATGGCGATCCGCAGCCTGCGCGGGGCGAGCGGTTGGACCGTGCGCGGCTGGACGCATCTCGGCGACACGGGGCGCCGCGGCGGGCTTGGTGTCGGCGTCGACCTGGCGGCGATGCTGCGGACGTCGTTCGGGTACGCGGCGATGGCCGCGGTGCTGGCCACGGTGCTCGGCGTCCTCGGCGCGGTGGTGATCGACCGGGCGGCGGGTTGGGGCTGGCTGCTCGATGCCGGGCTGGCGCTGCCGCTGGCGACATCGGCGGTGACGATCGGCCTGGGCATGCTGATCACCTTCGACCACCCGCCCGTCGACTGGCGCGCGTCGTGGTGGCTGGTCCCCGTCGGCCATGCCCTGATCGCCACGCCATTCGCCGTGCGCACCCTGCTCGGTGTGCTGCGCGCCGTCCCTGCGGATCGACGCGCCGCAGCGGCGACGCTCGGCGCATCGCCGTGGCGGGTGCTGCGCGAGGTGGACGGCCGCGCCCTGCGCCGGCCGGCGGTCAGCGCGGCAGGGCTTGCCGCGGCGATCTCGCTCGGCGAGTTCGGGGCGACCACGGTGCTCAGCCGATCGGGGCACGAGACGATGCCGTTGGCGATCGGCCGGTTGCTCGGGCGCGCCGGCACCCTGCCGTTGCAGCACGCCTACGTGCTGGCGACGATCCTGGCCCTCGCCTGCGCTGTCGTGGTCGGGCTGACCGACGTGTTCCGGCCGTCGAGGTGGTCGTAGTGCTCGAGGTGCGCGACGTCACGGTCGGCTTCGCCGGGCGCGCGGTGCTGACCGGCGTGGACCTGCAGGTCGCCGACGGCGAGATCGTCGCCCTGCTCGGGCCGTCGGGATCGGGCAAGAGCACGTTGCTGCGAGTCGTCGCCGGGCTGATCGAGCCGCAGTCGGGCGTGGTGCGCATCGACGGCGTCGACGTCACCGGCGTCGCCACACACCGCCGCGGCGTCGGCATGGTGTTCCAGGACGACCAGCTGTTCCCGCACCTCGACGTGGCCGGCAACGTCGGCTTCGGGTTGCGGATGCGCGGGGCACCCGCCGCGGCCCGGCGCGACCGCGTCACCGAGTTGCTCGGCATCGTCGGGCTCGCCGGCTTCGAGCACCGCGCCGTCGACCGCCTGAGCGGCGGCGAGGCCCGCCGGGTTGCGCTGGCGCGCTCGATGGCGCCGCGGCCGAGGATCCTGCTGCTCGACGAACCGTTGACGGGACTGGACCGCGGGCTGCACGACCGCCTGCAACACGACCTGGCCGTGCTGCTGCGGGCCGATCACACGACCGCGCTGCTCGTCACGCACGATGCCGACGAGGCGGCAGCGATCGCCGACCGGACCCGCCACCTTGGCCCACGGTAGGTTGCCCTGGTGGCCGTGCGGATCGGGTTCCTCGGCGCCGGGCTGATCGCCACGTACCACTCCAAGCGCCTGCGGTCGAGCGCTGCCGAGGTGGTCCGGGCGGGCGTGTACGACCCCGACCCCGAGCGCGCCGCCGGTTTCGCTGCGGCGTCCGGCCACACCGTGTGCGCGTCCGAGGATGAAGTCATCGACGGCTGCGACGCGGTGTACGTGTGCACCTGGACCGGCGAGCACCCGCGCCTGGTGTCCAAGGCCGTCTCACGCGGTCTGGCGGTGTTCTGCGAGAAGCCGCTGGCCACCACACTCGCGGCCGCCGAGGCGATGACCGCGCAGGTCGCCGCGGCGGGCGTGGTCAACGCGGTCGGCCTGGTGCTGCGCCGCTCGCCGGCGTTCGTGATGGCCAAGCACCTGATCGACG
>CAZMHG010000138.1:0-6995 GCA_964565975.1 uncultured Ilumatobacteraceae bacterium
GCGATGACCTGCGGGTTGGCGATGGCGGCGGAGTTGAAGCTGGTCTTGTCCGCCCCGGCGTTGAGCAGGCGCCGCACGTCCTCCACGGTGCGCACGCCGCCGCCCACGGTGAGCGGGATGAACACCTGCGAGGCCACCGCCTCGATAATGGGCAGGATCACGTCGCGCCCGTCGCTGGTGTACATCACCCCGTCGGCCTTGTCGGTGAGGTCGCTGTTGCGCCGGTTGACGATCGCCACGACCGCCGCGCCACGACCGCGCACCAGGTCGACCGTGCGGTTGGTGTCGGTGGTCGTGCCGCTCTGGCTGACGGCGACGATCAGCGTGTCGCGCATGTCCAACTGCAGCTCGAACCCGGACAGCTCGGTGGCCGTGATCGGATCGGCGCGGAGCGCGCCGTTGGCCAACCGGTCGATGATCCGGGCCATGCTCCGCCCGGCCACCGCGGCCGTGCCCTGGCCGATCACACGCACGCTCCGGATCGACCCGTCGGCCAGCCGCGCGGCGACGTCTGCCGGCAGGGCGACCTCGCCGACGTTGGCCTGCAACAGCCCGTCGGGGCGCTCGACGATCTTGCCGCGCAGCGTCTTGTGGAAGCTGTGCGGCGCCTCGCTGATCTCCTTCAGCAGGAAGTGCGGTGCGTCGCCACGGTCGATGTCGCGGGTCGTGACCTGCGCGGTGGCGACGTCGCGCTCGGTGAGCGGCAGCTCGCCGCCGTCGTACGCCGTGCGCCGGATGCCGTCCAGCTCGCCGGCGGCCTCGGTGCGCAGCACGAAGACCTGCCCGCGGCTACCGGTCGGCGAGGCGGTCTCGCCGTCGACGCGGATGTAGCGCGACGTCTCCTCGACCACGCCGTACGGCTCGCTGGCAACCAGGTACAGGTCCTCGGCCAGGCCGACGTACAGCGCCTGACCGCTGCCGCGCAGCGCCAGGTAGACCTGGGACGGGCGGGCGGCGGACGACGCGGCGATGGCCACGCTGCCCTCGAACTCGGCGACGGTTCGGCGGAATGCCTCGGCCGGGTCGGCGCCGGTCTGGGCGTGGTGGGCCATCACGGCCGGGATCACCTTGGCGTCGGTGGTGATCGGCCCGGCGATGCGCAGCTGGTGGTCGACCTTCACGTCGGCGTGGTTGTCGACGTCACCGTTCAGCACGGCGACGGCGTACGGCGGCTGTTCGCCGTCGCTGCGTTCGGTCTCCTCGCTGTTGACCGGGTGGCAGTTCGGCTCGCTGATGATGCCGACGCTGGCCCAGCGCGTGTGCCCGAGCACGCTGACCATCGCCTCGGGCTGGCTGACGGCGTGGCGCAGCAGGTCGTCGGCGGCGACCGCGGCGCGCAGGGCGCGCACGTTGTCGCCGAGCTCGCCGATCTCTGCGGCGGCCTTGTACACGAAGCCGAGGACGTCGCCGGCCATGCGCACGGACGTGCTCTGGAACAGCGGGTCGCCGCCGCGTGCCGCCAGCGCGGCGGCCACGCGCGGGTCGTCGCGGCGCAGGCCGTGGCCCCACACGAACACGTGGATCCCGGCGGAGTCGCGGCCGCGCACCTCCATCCGGTCGATCGCCGAGAGCGCCTGCTGGATCGACAGGTAGGCGTGCAGCGCCGACGTGGTGGCCTCGCGGCCGGCGAAGTCGTCCACCGCTGCCGCGGTCCGCAACCGGTCGCGGCGCACGGCCCACAGCGCGTCGCGCAGGCCGAGCAGCTCGGCGTTGGCTGCTTCGAGATCTGCCGCCGACAGATCGATCGCTGCCTCCAGCTCGGCGTCGCGGGTGGCGACGAAGCCGTCGAGCTGGTCCAGCCGGCCGACGATCGAGGCAACCAGGTCACGGCGCCCGGCGAGGGCGCCGACGCCGGGCAGGCCCTTCAACAGCGTGTCGACGCGGCCCACCGACGTGCCTGCTGCGGACAGATCCTTGGCCGCCGCCGCGCCGATCGCGGTGTCGAGCAGGTTGAGCAGGTCGGCCGCGTCCGGCTGCTGCCGGGACGTGCGCCGGGACAGGATCGCAACGATGCCGCACATGTCCACCAGGCTACGTGGCACGCAACCACGCAGTGCGTCGGCGGCTCGCCCACGGCGTGTGCCGAGCCGGTCGGCGCGCGCCACCACGTACCCCTGGGAGTATCAGGGTACGCTGGCAGGCGTGCAGCTTCCCGAACAGACCGTGACCTCGCTGAGCAACCGCCTGAAGCGGGCGGAGGGGCAGGTCCGTGGGGTCCAGCAGATGCTTGCCGACGGCCGCGACTGCCGCGAGATCCTCGCCCAGTTGTCGGCGGCGACCAAGGCCCTCGAACAGGCGGGGTTCCTCCTCGTCGCGGCCGGGCTGACGTGGTGCGTGTCGGACCCCGAGCGCGCCGCCGAGTCCGGCTACGCGCTGGAGGACGTCCAGAAGATGTTCATGAAGCTGGCCTGAGCGCGACCCTGAAACGGGACGTGGGGGGGGGGGGGCGCGGGGGAGGGGGGGCCCCCCCCCCCCCCCCAAAACCCCCAGCGGCCCCTCGCGCGCCCGTTACCCGGGAGGGGGGGTGGGGCCCGCCGGGCCCCCCCGGCCCACACCCCACCCACCAATGCCCGGCTCAGCCGAGCGCGTCGCCCATCGTCACCAGGGGGTGATCGTGAACAACTGTGCGGCGTTGTTCTCGCACGTCGCCTGGAATGCCGCGCCGCCCTCGGGAGCGTTGGCCACCAATCCGTACGAGGTCAGGCACAACCCGTCGTTCTCCTTGAACTGCGTGACGAGGATGTACGTGCCACCTGGTCCTTCGATCGCGCGCCAGAGCTGACCCGTGTTCATCGCGCACGGGCGCATGTGGGAATGCCCGCTCAGCTCCTTGCCACCGATCTCGTTGCCCTCGAGGCAGTTCAGCGGGTCCTTGTCCCACAGCTCCGACCGAAGCTGGTAGTAGCCGGTGTTCGTGGTCGGCACGAACTTCCACTTCTCGCCCGTCGCCCCATTGCACACGTTGGCGAACGTGGCGCCCTTGAGCGTCGCGTTTGGATCGCCGACGCCGTTGCTCTCCAGGCACTTCACCCCATCGGCCTCGTTCAGCTGGAGCTTCAACCACGTCCCGGCCTTGGCAAACCCGTCGATCTTCGCCTGTGCGCTCTCGGCCACCACCTCCAGCGAATCGGGCGTCGCCGTGGGGTCGATCGCCTTCTCGCCCGTGAGCTTGATCGTCGGATCGATCGCCGGCGGCGCCGAGTTGACGGACACCGACGTCCCAACCAGGTTGTTGCCCATGCCGCAGATGTCGACCTGGGCGACGACGACCCGATTCACCTCGCCCGCCACGGCAAGCGAGTTGAGGTTGGCCGTCTTCACCGGGTTGATGTTCGTCGGGTCCTTGACGATGTCTCCACCGGGAACGAAGGCGCCCTGCGGGGACTTCGAGTTGACGACATAGGCACGCGCGATGTCGTCGACCGCTCGGAACGTGATCGTGAACTCGCTCAGCGCAGTGTCCTTCGGGATCGAGACGTCAACGGCGAAGAAGGTGAAGTCATAGCCCTGCCGGCAGCCGATCCTGTTCGCAGCCAGGATCGACGCCTCTTGGAACGTCACGGCTCCCTTGGCGTCCACCGGAGCTGCTTTCCATCCCGCGTCAGACGCCGCCGGGAGCTGGAGGTTGTCGAACATCGAGGTCTCCCCACGCTCCAGCGTCTTCTTGACCTTCACGGGTTGGCCGCCGCGGTTCATCAGCCATTCGCCCATCGCCAGTTTCGTCGGCGGCGGAACCGTTCCGCTTGCCGTGGCCGTCGCTGCCAGCGAGGTACACCCCACTGACGCCGCGAGCACGCCGACTGCCGCAATCCTGCGAACCGTCCAAGCATGTGTGTGCATCTATCGTCTCCTGTTTGTCGTGTCGTGATGAGTTGGCGACGCGACACCCGCCGATTGTTCGGGATCTGCCACCCTCCGCCAGCCCGCAACCTAGCTCGCTGACAGCGTTTGTCAACTACCGAGCGCGTTCGCCACCGTATGTGGCCGTCAGCAGGACCGACGCGGCGACGGGGCGGCATCCGGACGTGCGATCTTGCCTAGGGTGGCACCGTGCGTGCACCTGATGCGACCGGCGTATCGTCGGCCGAGTTTCGTTCCCACTTCCCCATCTTCGAGCGGCGTGTCCACCTCAACTCCTGCTCGCAGGGCGCGTTGTCCCACGAGGTGCGCGCGGCGTACGACGAGTACCTCGACGGGTGGGACCGCGACGGCGCCAAGTGGGACACCTGGGTCCAGCGCAACGAGGCCTGCCGGCAGTCGTTCGCCGCGCTGGTCAACGCCCCCGCCGATGCGATCGCGGTCACCACGTCCGTGTCCGCCGGCATCTCGGCGTTCGTCTCGGCGCTCGATCTGCGCGGCCCGCGCAACCGCATCGTGATCACCGACTTCGAGTTCCCCACCACCGGGCAGATCGCCCATGCCCAGGAACAGCGCGGCGCCCAGATCGTCACGGTGCCGTCGCGCGACGGAACCGTCGCGGTCGAGGACGTCGCCGCGCTGGTCGACGAGCGCACGGCGTTGGTGCTGATGACCCATGTCTGCTTCCGCAACGGCAGCCGGCTGGACCCTGCGGCCGTCGCCCGCGTCGCCCACGACGCCGGCGCCCTGGTCGCCGTCGACAGCTACCAGGCGATCGGTTCGGTCCCGATCGACGTGGCCGCGCTCGACGTCGACGTGCTGGCCTGCGGCGCGCTGAAGTACCTGCTCGCCTCGGCCGGCATCGGGTTCATGTACGTCCGCCCGTCGCTGATCGGCACGCACACGCCCACGGTGACCGGCTGGTTCGCCGACCGCGACATCTTCGAGATGAGCCACCGCCGGTACGCGCCGGCCGACACCGCCCGGCGGTTCGAGTCCGGCACGCCACCTGTGCCGAGCCTGTTCGCCGCCCATGCGGGCATCGAGCTGGTCCGCAGCGTCGGCGTAGACCTCGTCGCTGCGCACGTGCAGCACCTCGTCGATCACCTGCGCGACGGGCTCGACGCGCTCGGCGCCCGAATCGTCACGCCGGCCGACCCTCATCGCCGTGGCGCGATGGTCGCCGTGGCCTCCACCGACGCGCCGCGACTCGTCGCCGAGCTCGACGCGGCAGGGATCGGCGCGTCCGAGCGCGACGGCAACCTGCGCCTGTCGATGCACCTGTACAACTCCACCGACGACCTCGACACGTGCCTGGGCGCGCTCGCCGCGCACCGCGACCTGCTCGGCTGAACGACACCGACGGGCCGGCCCCTGTCGGGTGCGTTGCCTGGTGGTCCCGGTGCTAGGTTCCCCGCATCCGGGGGCCCCTGGCCGCCCGGCCAGAACGTATCGACACACGACAACGGTCGTGACGACAACAAGGGAGCTCGCGATGCGCAGCACACCACGACGGACACTCACCGCGCTGCTGGCGCTGACCGGAACCCTGATGGCCGCCGGTCACGCCTCGGCAACCGCGGGCACGACCGCGGGCACGACCGCGGGCACGACCGCCGGCACGATGGCGGCAACCGGCGACACCACCGCCGGCACCATGGCGGCGGCCGCGCCCGACCTGACCGCGGCGAAGGACTGCGTCGCCAGCATCGGCTTCATGGGCCCGTTCACCGGCGACGCAGCCTCGATCGGCCAGGAGCAGCTCAACTGGGGCAAGCTCGGCATCGACCAGTTCAACCAGGAGCACGGCACCAAGTTCGCGCTGGTCGAGGCCGACACCAAGCTCGACCCCGCCGAGGCGACCACTGCCGCCCAGCGCCTGGCGTCCGACGCCAGCGTCGTCGCCGTCCTCGGGCCGGCCGGCTCGCAAGAGGTCGAAGCGGTCGGCCCGGCGATGACCGAGGCCAAACTGGCCTTCGTCTCCGCCTCGGCCACGCGCACCAGCCTGACCGACGGCAAGATCCCCACGTTCAGCCGTGTCGTGCCCAACGACGCCGCCCAGGGCCCGACGATCGCCGACTTCATCGCCAACACGATCGGTGCCAAGAAGGTCCTGATCGTCGACGACCAGACGTCGTACTCCACCGGTCTGGCCGACTCGGCCACCGAGGCGCTCAAGGCGCTCAACATCGAGGTCAGCCGCGAGTCGATCGCCCAGAAGTCGACCGATTTCTCCTCGCTCGTCACCAAGGTCACCGATGACACCGGCGCGGTGTTCCTGCCCTGGCAGCTGGCGGCCAACGCCCAGCAGTTCGGCACGCAGCTGGCCGAGCAGGACAAGAAGGCGGTCATCGTGGGTAGCGACGGCCTGTACTCGCCGACCGACTTCACGATCGACGGCTCGTACGTCGCCTCGTTCGCCCCGGACGTGCGTGGCATCGCCGAGGCCGCCGACGTGGTGGCCGCCTACGTCAAGGCCCACGACGACAAGTTCGGCACGTTCGGCCCGCCCGTGTACGTCGCCGCCCAACTGATCGCCCAGGGCATCGCCGAGACCTGCGCCGACGGCAAGCCCGGCGACCGCGAGGCCGTCGGCACGGCGATCCGTGGCGTGCAGATGGACAGCACGATCCTGGGCGGCCCACTGTCGCTCGACGCCAACGGCGACCCGGTCGATGCACACTTCTACCTGTCCGAGATCAAGGACGGGAAGTACGTCGCCGTCGCCGGCTGATCGGCACGACCCACCCGGCACGCCACAGCGCCCCGACACCTAACACATCCGAGGGTCAGGCCGTCATGCGTCAGTTCGTCCAACTGACCGTGAACGGCCTGACCCTCGGGTCGTTGTATGCCCTGATCGCCCTCGGCTACTCGCTGGTCTACGGCGTGCTCAAGCTGCTCAACTTCGCCCACGGCGAGGTGTACATGATCGGTGCGTTCGTCGGGTACGGGGTGCTGCAGATGCTCGGCGGGGCACGCGACCCGTCGCTGCCGGTCGCGCTGACGATCGCCATCCTGTTCGTCGTCGCGGCACTCGCCGCCGGTCTGGTCGGCGTGGCGATCGAGCGCTTCGCCTACCGCCCGTTGCGGTCCGCGCCGCGCATCGCGCCGCTGGTCTCCGCCCTCGGCACCTC
>CAZMHG010000139.1:0-6955 GCA_964565975.1 uncultured Ilumatobacteraceae bacterium
AAGGTCTCGCGCAGCCTCGCCCGGCCGAGCAGGAACCAGCCGGCGGCATCGGCCGGCGCCAACGACGTGGCCCGCTCGGCCGAGGCGACCGCCTCGGCGTGGTGGCCGCGGTCGGACTGGATCTCCGACAGCTGCCGCCAGTCGGCGGCCGCGCCGGCGATCGCCACCGCCCGCGCCGCGGCCTGCTCGGCGACATCCAGTTGACCGGCCGGGCGCCATGCCGTGCCGACGTGCTGGTCCATCACCGGCTCGTTCGGGCCGAAGTGCCGCGCTGCCGCAGCCAGGGCGCGCCACGCGGCCGCCCGATCGTCGCCGAGGCGCACCGCGGCGGCCAGCTGCCGCGCGCCCGTGGTCGCCGAGCGACGC
This sequence comes from uncultured Ilumatobacteraceae bacterium, assembly GCA_964565975.1. Taxonomy (GTDB): domain Bacteria; phylum Actinomycetota; class Acidimicrobiia; order Acidimicrobiales; family Ilumatobacteraceae; genus JAKOUY01. Next base: position 367 of record CAZMHG010000139.1, read on the forward strand.
CTCGGCCTTCGCGGCGGCCCGCAGCCATGCCGTCCGCAGCCACCGGGTGGACCGTGACGCGCGCGACCGAGCTGGCACGCTGGTCGCAGGCAGGCGAGACGACGGCACGCCCGACGGCGCCAGGCGGTGCTCGCCGGGGATCGCCTCGGCCGGGACCAGCGCCGTGACCTGGTGCGGCTCGAGCACCGCGACGACGCGCCTGCGCAGCATGCCGAGACGGCGACGCAAGGCTCGACGGTGGCGGCGCACGATCCCCGCAGGCTAGTGCCGCGCCCGCCGGGCGCGCCGGCGCACCAGCCGGGTCACGCGCCGCGGCGCCGGCCCGCCGCCCGGGGCCGGCACCCGAGGCTCTCGTAGACTGCCCGGGTGGCTCGACCAGGTGCAGCGATCCGTCGCAGCCGCACGCTGTGGCGCCGGTACCGCGAGGACGGTCGGCTGCCCGGACACGTCGTCGACCTGTACGCCTCGGCTGCTCGCCGGCGCGTCGCCGGCGCCCGGCGGCTCCCCGGCGGCCCCACCGCCGGGCCACTGACGGCCTCGCTCGACACGATCGCCCACGACAACGCCGGCCGGGTGCTGGGCGCGCTCGACGCGGCGCACGTGCCCGCGTGGCTGGTCGACCGTGAGGGCGACGCGCTGGTCGTGGGCGTGTCGTTGGAGCGCCGCGCCGATGCCGCCAGGGCGATCGGCGCGCTCGGCGGGACGCCCGGTTGGGCGGTGCGCTGGTCCCGCGGCCGGCGGGCAGGAACGGTCCAGCTGAACGGCGGTGCCCCCGCCTCGCTGCTCACGGCGACGAACTGGAACGTGTTTCGCCGCTTCCAGTTCGGTACCGCCACGGTGGGCGCCGACCAGGGTGTCATCGTCGGCTTCTGGGCGCCCGGGCAAAGCGGTCAGAACGAGCTCGTCGGCGTGCGCGGCCTGGAGCGCTTCCCGATCGACAGCCCGCCCGAGGCGCAGGTCGTCGACGGGCGTACCTATCCGGGCCGGGCCAGCTTTCCGGTCGGCCGCGCCCTGGAGCGCCTGCACGAGCCCGTCGACGTGGTCTACACGTGGGTCGACGGCGCCGATCCCGCGTGGCGCGCCGACTTCGACACGTGGGCCGCGCGTGCCGGCCGCGAGCCACGTCACGACGTCAACATCGCCGAGGGCAGGTACCGCAGCCGCGACGAGCTGCGCTACAGCCTGCGCAGCCTGGCCACGTACTGCGGGTGGGTCCGCCACGTGTGGGTCGTCACGGCCGGTCAGGTTCCCGACTGGCTGCGCGCCGACGACCGGCTGACCGTGGTCGACCACCGCGAGATCATCGACGCCAGGCATCTGCCGACGTTCAACTCGCACGTGATCGAGTCGTGCCTGCACCACATCGACGGCCTCGCCGAACGATTCCTGTACCTCAACGACGACATGTTCATCGGCCGTTCGCTGCGCCCCGAGGCGTTCTTCACCCCCAGCGGCCTGCCGTACGTGTTCGACAGTCGCTCACGTGTGCTCACCGGCGAGTCGGCGGCCACCCTTGCCGTCGACACCGCCGCGCGGCGCAACCGCGAGGCGCTGGCGGCGCGCTACGGGCGTGTGGCCACGTTCAAGCCGCTGCATGCTCCCTACCCGCTGCTGCGCAGCACGCTGGCCGAGCTGGAGCTTGACTTCCCGGGCGAGTTCGAGCGCACCAGGGCGGCTCGATTCCGCTCGCCGACCGATCTCAGCACGGCAGCGTCGCTGGCCTTGCATGCCGGCCTGGCCACGGGGCGTGCGACGCCCGGCACGCTGGGCAACGAGTACGTCCACCTCGAATCGCCGAGGTTGCGCCTGCACCTCGACCGCCTGCTGCACGAACGGCGGTTCGACACCTTCTGCCTGAACGAGACCGAGCAGCCGTGCCCCGACCCGGCCGCCGTCGATCGGGCCGTCGGCGGGTTCCTGGCGGCCTACTTCCCGGTGCCGTCGCCGTGGGAGACCGGCGGGCCGGACGCCTGAAAGGCGACGTCCAACCGCAGCCCCTGCCCGATCGGCTGCGAGCCGGCGGCGAACCGAGCGTCGTCGACCCGCCAGGTGTTGTGGTCGGCGCGGCGCTGGACGAACTGGAAGCGGCTGGTGGCGTACACCGTGTGCCCGCCACGCAGGCAGTCGGCGACCAGGCCCTGGTCCTCGCCCACGTCGAGGTGCGCAAAGCGCAGCCCGCGGCACCGGGCCCGGTCGATCAGCAAGGTGCCCCCGGCGACGTACGTCGTGTGGCGATGTTCGTGGCCCGGGAAGCGCACGAGCGTGCGGTCGGTGGCCGCAAGGTGGGCGATGTAGGTGTGCTTGCCGACGATGCCGACGCCGCGCCGGCGGATCGCCGCGAGCGCTTCGGCCAGGTACTGCGGCCCGTACAGATCGTCGTCGTCGAACTTGGCCACGTACCGCGCCGTGGTCGCGGCGATGCCCAGGTTGAGCCGTTCGCCGAGCGTGCCCGAGTCCTGCCGCAGCACGATGGCGGGCACGCCGCAGGTGTCGACGGTTCGTTGCACGGCGTCGTCGTCGAACCCGTCGCCGTTGAGCACCAGGACCAGGTGGTCGGGCCGACGGGCCTGGCGGGCGACGTTGGCGGCGACGTCGTCGAGGAACTGCGGACGATTGGTGACGCAGACCACGGCCACACCGGACAGGGCAAGCTCGTCGTCACCGTTCGCCGCGGTCGGCGCGCCCCCAGTGATGTCCGGGCGATCTCGGCGGAGCGCGGCGCGGAGCCGGGCGCGCCACGACCAGGCGTGCAGAGCGGCGGCGCGGGTGCGGGACACCCGCGCAGATCTACCACGAGAGACCACGCCGCGGCTGCCCGACCGGTCGCGGGCGCCAGCGTCGCCAACACCGTCAGCGGGCTGACGGGCGACCGACGTCACCGCGGATGCCCGACCGGTCGCAGGGCCTGCTCGTACACTCGGCCCTCATGTCAACGCTCGTCACCGGTGGGGCCGGGTACATCGGGTCGCACACGGTTCGCCAGCTCACCGCCGCGGGCGAGCAGGTCGTCGTGCTCGACACCCTCGAGTTGGGACATCGTCAAGCCGTCATCGAGGCCGAACTGGTCGTGGGCGACATCCGCGATCGGGAGCTGGTCACCCAGCTGTGCCTCGACCGCGGCGTCACCCAAGTGGTCCACTTCGCGGCCTACAAGGCGGTCGGCGAGTCGATGCAGCTCCCCGAGCGATACTGGTCGAACAACGTCTCGGGCACCACCGACCTCGTCGAGGGCGTGCTCGCCGCCGGCGTGCAACGCCTGGTGTTCTCGTCGTCGTGCTCGGTGTACGGCACGCCCGAGCACGTCCCCGTCGACGAGACCGCACCGATCCGACCCGAGAGCGTGTACGCCGAGTCCAAGGCGATGGTCGAGCGGCTGCTGCACTGGTACGGCGTCACCCATGGACTTCGCTCGGTCAGCCTGCGCTACTTCAACGCCGCGGGGGCCAGCGCCGATTCGCGCATCGGCGAGGACTGGACGCATTCGCAGAACCTGATCCCGCTCGTGATGCAGGCGGTGCTCGGCGTACGCCCGGCGGTGAGCGTCTTCGGTGACGACTACCCCACCCCGGACGGCACGGGGATCCGCGACTACATCCACGTCGAGGACCTGGCCGACGCACACCTCAAGGCCCTCGACTACCTGGCCGCAGGCGGCACGACCACGGCGCTGAACGTCGGCACCGGCGTGGGCACGAGCGTGATGGAGGTGATCGCCACCACGCAACGGATCAGCGGTCGCCCGGTGCCGTACCAGCTGGCGCCGCGGCGACCCGGCGACCCGGTGGCCACGTACGCCGACCCGTCGCTGGTGCGCACCACGCTCGGCTGGGCGGCGACGCGCGGCATGGACGAGATCATCGACTCGGCCTGGCGGTGGCACGTCGGCCACCCGCACGGCTACGCCGACGCCTGACCGCAGGCCGCGCTCATCCCAACTGCACTCGGCCGAGCGACACGTCGGCCAGGCGCCGCGTCGTCCAAGTGCAGTGTCGGCCGGGCGCTGCGTCAGCGGCGCTGGCGGTCCAACCAGCCGAGCAGCACGGCGATCGCCCGCGGGTCGTGGCGCAAGCGGTGGCCGGCCCCGGCGATCAGGCGGACTTCGGCGCTGCCATGCGCCGCCGCCAACTGCCGGGCGTCGCTGACCGGCACGCTCTCGTCCTCTTCGCCGTGCACCACCAGCAGCGGCCGCGGGGCGAACTGGCGGGCCGCGTCGAGCGGCCGGTAGCGGCGCAGCTCCCTGGCCCACTCGTCCTGGGCCCGCGGGAACCCTGGTGTGCGAACCGCACCGATCTCGCGGGCGTGCTCCAGAAACTTGCGCGAGTTCGACGCCCAGTCGTCGAAGTCGGCATGCGCCCCGAGCACGGCGGCGCCCGAGATCCGCGGGTCGATCGCTCCGACGCACAGCGCCAGCGAGCCGCCGGCACCGCTGCCGACGAGCCAGATCCCCGAGGGCGCGGCATCGGCGATCATGTGGTCGATCGCGGCGCGTAGGTCGTCCACCCAGCCCCGCAGGGAGAAGTCGCCTTCGCTCGAACCACAGCCGCGGAAGGTGAACGTCATCGCCGCACAGGCCAACTCGTGCGACATCCGGTCGATCAGCTCGGGGAAGGTGCCGCCGCTCTGGCGGGCGTCGAGCGGCCCGGTCGGGAACCCGTGGCACAGGATCACGCCGGGTGCCGTGACGCCGCGCTGCGTCGGCAAGGTGAGGTAGCGCGCCAGCCGGAGACCGTCGGAGACGAACGCGCCGTTGCTGTTCATCGATCCGCCCCGCCGGGCAGGCTGGTCACCGGCTGATCACGCACGCGGCCGGCGATGCCGGCGGGTGCGCCCCGCCTCGGCCAGGGTGTAGCCACGATTGCGCGCCTCGGCCAGGGTGTCGGGGCCGAACGACAGCCCGGTGTCGGCGGTGACGATCTCGTCGATGGTGGCCGTATCGGTCCAGCTGTCCAGGTCGTAGACCAGCTGCGTCCGCTTGTCGCCGAGGAACCGGACGTGCTCGAAGCGGGACGGGCGCTGCATCGGCTCCGACGCTACCGGCCGAGGCCGGGGGACGCGAAGATGGCGCGATGATCCCGTACGACACGATCGACAACCTGACTGCGACGTGGGCCGATCTGGACGCGTTGTGCACGGGGTTGACGCCGGCGCAATGGGCCACCCCGACCGAGTGTCCGGGCTGGGACGTGCAGGACCAGCTGTCCCACGTGGTGTCCACCGAGCGGGTGCTCCAGGGGCTGCCGGCGACTGCACACCAGGCCGGCGAGCGCGACTACGTGCACAACCCGATCGGGACGTTCAACGAGAACGAGATCGACTCGCGCCGCGCGCTTCCGGGCGATGCCGTGCTCGCCGAATGGCGCGAGCTGCGCGCGATGCGCGAGCGCACCCTGCGCGCCGGCACCGACGAGTTCTACGACCAGGCGATGCAGACGCCGGTCGGTCCGGGGACGATGGCCAGCTTCCTGTCGATCCGGGTCCTCGACTGCTGGAGCCACGAGCAGGACATCCGCCGCGCCCTCGGACGCCCTGGCGGGATGGACACACGCTCTGCGTCCCACACGGTCGACCGCCTGATCGCCTCGCTGCCGATGGTGGTCGGCAAACGCGCCGCCTGTCCGGACGGCGAGGCCGTGGCGTTCCACATCACCGGTCCGGTGCGGCGCGATGTCGTGGTCCAGGTCCGCGACGGCCGGGCGGCGATCGTCGCCGACGCCGGGCACCCGCCGGCGGCGTCGTTGACGATGGACACCGAGACCTTCGTCGTGCTGACTCTCGGCCGCCGCGCCGCCGACCAGGCCGACGTGACCTACGTGGGGGACGAGGTCCTCGCCCGGACCGTCGCGGCGAAGCTGGGGACGATGATCTGAGGCAGCCGCCGTCCGATCACACGCCGGTCACACGCCGGTCACATGCCGGGTCACATGCCGGACGCCGCCGGGCCGACGGCGCCGATCGCCTCGAAGTACGCCAGGTGCGCGTCGACCACGTTGACCACGTCGACGTCGTCCATCACCTCGATCCCGGCGTGCTCGGCCTGGCCGAGCAAGTAGCCGGCGACCGAGTCCTCGGCGATCACCACCGGCGTGCTGATGTCCTGGCGGCGGTCGATCACGTTGCTCGGCTGCAAGCCCTTGCTGTGCAGCCAGCGCATGTGGAACGTGAGCAGCTGCTCCAGCTCGTCGGGCCGCAGGCGGGCCTGGGTCTCCGGGGGGAGATACTCGGCGACGAACTCCAGCGCTTCCTCGGGGATGTACACGCTGCGCGGCGCGACGGCGTCCAGCCGGTGCGCCTCTCGCCCGACCACGCCCGCGGCGATGGCGAACACGACCAGCGCGGCGATCGCGGCGAAGACCCAGATCACCTGACCAGCCCGGCCATCACGACGGTTCGCCCCGGCGTCGCGGTGGTGATCAGATGCCGATCCGCTGGGCGAGCAGCTCGCGGTGGTACGTCGGGTCGCCGAACAGCAGCTCGGACGACTTGGCCCGCTTGAAGTACAGGTGGGCCGGGTGCTCCCAGGTGAAGCCGATGCCGCCGTGGATCTGGATGTTCTCGGCTGCGGCGTGGAAGTACGCCTCCGAGCAGTACG
>CAZMHG010000140.1:0-6893 GCA_964565975.1 uncultured Ilumatobacteraceae bacterium
AGATGGCCCAGATCTCCAACTCGCGCCGGGCGACGTACGGCTACGACCAGCGGATCGAGGTTCACGGCAGCAAGGGCATGGCTCGCGCCGACAACATCTACGAGACCACGGCCGAGGTCGCCACGGCCGACGGCTACCGGCGCGCACCGCTGATGAACTTCTTCCTCGAGCGCTACATGGCCGCCTACACCGCCGAGGTCGGCGCGTTCGTCGACGCGGTCACCACCGGCACCCCGGCGTCGCCAAGTGGGATCGACGGGTTGGCCGCGCTGCTCCTGGCCGACGCCGCGTACCGGTCGCTGGCGACGAAGGCCGCGGCCGGCGTGGCCGCACTGGATGCGCAGCCATGAGCATCACGATCGTCAACGGCGGCACCATGGGTCTCGGCGAGGCCGTCGCCCGGCGGCTGGTCCAGCAGGGTCAATCCACCGGGCTGGTCCTTGCCGGCCGCTCGGCCGAACGTGGCGAGGCGCTGGCTGGCGAGCTCACCGCGGCCGGCGTGCCGAGCATCTACGTCCACGCGGACTCGGCGGACGTGTCCAGCGCGCGGACGATCGTCGACGCCTGTGCAGCCCGCTTCGGCACGCTCAACGGTGTCGTCAACGTCGCCGCGACCACCACCCGGGCGACGCTGTTCCAGGACACCCCCGAGCTTCGACCGGATGATGGCGATCAACGTGCGCGCGCCGTACTTCCTGATCCAGGCCGCGGCCGAGCTGATGATCGGCACGCACGCCAAGGGGTCGATCGTCAACGTCGGATCCACGTCGGGGCACGGTGGGCAGACCAAGCTCAGCGCCTACGCGATCTCCAAGGGTGCGCTGACGATCATGACCAAGAACCTGGCGTACGGGCTGATGCGCCACGGCATCCGTGTCAACCAGGTCAACCCGGGATGGATGGACACCGAGTCCGAGCACATCACCCAGACCACGCTCGACGGCGCACCGGACAACTGGCTGGAGCTCGCCGAGCGCGATCGTGCGATGGGCCGGCTGGTCAAGCCGTGGGAGGTGGCCAACATGATTGCCTTCTGCCTGGGCGAGGAGTCGGGCATGCTGACCGGCAACTGCATCGACGTCGACCAGACCGTGCAGGGTGGCGGCGACCCGCCGATGCCGCCGGCCGACCAGACGCCGCAGCCCGTCTGACCGGCGTCACGGCGTGACCGGCGCGACCGCGCGTCAGAAGTCCTCGGTCGGGCGTCGGCGCAACGCGGCGTTGAGCTCGGCGCCGAGGAGCGCGACCAGCGCGTGCAGGCCGAGCCACGACAGCAGGGCGATGACTGCGGCGTAGGTGCCGTAGACCGGTTGCGCCTTGCTGATCGCCCGGCTGACGTAGGTCGTCGTGACGAGTTGCAGCACGACGTACACCAGCCCGCCGGCAACGGCGCCGGGCAGCACCTCGCGCCACGTCCGCCGTTGGGCGCAGAGCCATCGGTAGCAGCTGGCCAGCACGGCCGTGTTGACGATCGCCGCGCCGACCACGACCAGCAGCCGGTTGACGATCGCGACCCCCGAGACGCCGGCCAACGCGGTGAGCGCAGTGGTCGCCAGCTGGGCGGTGCCGATGCTGACCATCCCGACCAGCGCGCGGAGCCGATCGAGCAGCGCGTTGCCGCGCTTGGTGAGCGGGATCTCGGCGATGTCGTCGAGGCCGTTCTGCATCGCCACGAACGCCTTGGTGCCGGCCCACACCACGGCGAGCAGGCCGAGGACGAGGACCACGACGTTGCCGGTGAGCCGCGTCGGGTCTGCCTTCAGTTGCGGGCCGATGATCGGGATGCGTTCGGCGGTCGAGTCGAGGATGTCCTGGCGCAGGCCCGGGTGCCCGTGCAGGACGAACCCGAGGATCGTGGTCGCCACGAGCATCAGCGGGAAGATCGACAGGAACCCGAAGTGCGTGACGAGCGCGGTGTTCTGCGACACGCGGTGATCGCGCATCCCGTCGACCATCCGCGCCCCGATCTCGACCGGCCGCGACCGTTGCCGCCACGCCATCATCTTCGATCGTTGCGTCCACGGTGTGCCCACGGACCCGAACATACCCAGCCAGCGCCGCGTCGGTCACGGATCTGGGGGCAGGCTCCAGTCGATCGGGGCCAGCCCGGCCGCGCCGAGTGCGGCGTTGGTCCGGCTGAACGGGCGGCTGCCGACGAAGCCGTTGTGCGCCGACAACGGCGAGGGGTGGGCGGACTCGATCACGGTGTGGCGGCGCAGGTCGAGCAGCGCCGTCTTGCGTCGCGCCGACGCGCCCCACAACACGAACACGACGGGATGGGGCAACTCGTTGACGACGCGCAGCACCTGGTCGGTGAACGTCTCCCACCCGTGGCCCTGGTGGGATGCCGCCTGCCCGGCGCGCACGGTCAACGTGGTGTTGAGCAGCAGCACGCCCTGGCGGGCCCACGCGGTGAGGTCGCCGTGCGCCGGCGCGGCGAGGCCCAGGTCGTCGTGGCGCTCCTTGAAGATGTTGACCAGCGACGGGGGCGGCTGGATGCCGTGACGGACGCTGAAGCACAGGCCGTGCGCCTGGCGCGGCCCGTGGTACGGGTCCTGGCCGAGGATCACCACCCGCGTCAGGGCGAGCGGGGTGAGATGCAACGCGGCGTACACCTCGGCGGCAGGTGGATACACCGTGGTTGCCGCGCGCTCGGCGGTGACGAACCGCTGGAGCTCGTGCCAGTACGGCTTGTCGAACTCGCCGCGCAGCACCGGGTTCCAGTCCGTCTTCACCTCTCCGTTGTAGCCGACCTGCGACTGTCGCCAGCGCCGCGCACGTGCCGCAGATCGCACCGTCGCGGCCGGGCGCACCGCAGTGCGGGCGCTACCGTGGCGGCCGTGTCGGGGAGCAACGCGATCCTGGATGTCGACCTGCTGGCCTTCGAGCGCGGGACCGCCGAGCAACGGCGAGCCGTGGTCGACGGCGTTCGGCGCAGCCTGTCCACCGGGTTCGTGTACACCCGCCACGACCTGCCCGAGGACCTGATCGACACGGCCTACGGCATGCTCGGGCAGTTCTTCTCCATGCCCCAGGACGTCAAGCGCAGCTTCGAGGCGCCCGAGAGCCACGGGCAGACCGGCTACACCGGGCTGCTGGTCGAGACGGCGGCATCGAGCGACGTCCCGGACTGGAAGGAGATGCTCAACTGGGGCCGCGAGCTGCCCGTCGGGCATCCGTTGCGGACCCGGTACCCGCACCGCTACGGCCCCCAGGTGCTGCCCGATGCCGCGGTGCCGGGCATCGCCCAGGTCCTGAACCGGTTCCACGACACGATCGAGGTGCTCCAGCGGCGCTTCCTGCGGGTCATCGCCGAGTCCATCGGCTGCCACGAGTCGCTGTTCGACGAGATGACCACGAACGGGGCCACGCTGACCAGGGCGATCCGTTACCCGCCGATGGTCGAATCGCCTGGCGTCGCCCACGTGTGGGCCGGAGCGCACGGCGACATCAACCTGATCACCGCCTTGCCGCGGGCCACTGCGCCGGGCCTGCAGGTACTGGTCGACGGGGCGTGGGTCGATGCCGTGGCACCTGACGGCCAGGTGATCATCAACACCGGCATGATGCTCGAGCGCTTGACGAACGGCGTCATCCCCACCGGCATCCATCGGGTCGTCGCCGCACCGGGCTACGCCGGCGAGCGTTACAGCGTCGTCCAGTTCTGCCACCCCACGCCGTGGACGCTGCTCAACCCGCTGGCCAGTTGCATCACTCCCGGTCATCCGCAGCGCTTCAGCGGCATGGTCAGCGCCGACGCGCTCGATCTGGTGCTGTACGAGATCAACCTGATCGACGGCGCGCGCCGCGTCACGAACGACGCCGACGTGGGCGCGGCGACGTGACCGGCACCGCGGCACTGCCCGGGCAGGACGCGGATCTACCCGGCCGCGCCGCCGGCGACGCCGCCCACGCAGCCGCTGGCGTCACAGCCCCAGACGCAGACGCTGCCGTCGGGGTCACCGACGCTGCGCCGGACGATCCGCCGGCCAAGCCGGTCCCCAAGCTGCGCGAGGTGATCCTGGCGATCGACATCAGCGGGACGAAGATGTCGGTCGGGCTGGTCACGATGACCGGCGAGCTGATCGATCGGGATCAGCTCGTGATCGACCAGCGGCTGTCGGCCGACGGCCTGTTCGACAGCCTGATCGACGCGGTCACGCCGCTGCTCGGACGGGCCAAGGACCGTCATCACGCCAAGCCCGTCGTGGTCGGCGTCGGGTGTGCCGGGCCCGTCTCCGCCAACGCCGAGCTGGTCTCCCCGCCGAACATCCCGTCGTGGCGCGACTTCCCGCTGCGGACTCGCCTGCACGCGGCGACCCGGCTGCCGGCCTATGGCGAGTCCGACACCAAGGCGCTGACCCTGGCCGAGGGTTGGCTCGGTGCGGCGGTGGGCAAGGAGAACTTCATGTCGATGGTCGTGTCGACCGGCATCGGCGGCGGCATCGTCCTCAACGGCCAGTTGCTCGACGGGGCGACCAACAACGCCGGCCACATCGGCCACGTCGTCGTCGAGCCCAACGGGCGGCGGTGCGCGTGCGGGTCGCGCGGGTGCCTCGAGGCCGAGGCATCGGGACCGTCGATCGAGCAGATCACCGGCCGCCCACCCACCGAGCCGACCTACGAGATCATGCAGCGCACCGGGCGCCTGGTGGGGATCGGCGTGGCGTCGGTGTGCAACCTGCTCGACCTCGACGTCGTGGTCTGCTCCGGCTCTGTTGCCCTCGGGTTCGGCGCCCCGTTCTTCAACGCCGCGCAGGACGCGCTCACCGAGCACGCCCGGCTGGCGTTCAGCCGCGGCTGCCGGATCGTCCCCGGCCGGCTCGGCGACCGCGGTCCGCTGGTCGGTGCCGGAGCGGTGGGCATTCGCGGGCTGTACCGTCGCCGCCGCGGGAATGGCGCAGGCTAACGGCGCCGACTTCCTAGGCTGACGGCAACATCGAGCAAAGGATGGGCGATGACCAAGATTCGCAGCACCGATTCGGCGAACATCGACGACCGGCGCGGCGACAGCTCCGGCGGGTTCGGGGGGATCAACTTCCCGTCCGTCGGTGGCGGTAGCAGCAGCGGCGGCAGTTCCGGGCTTCCGTTCCCGGTGAAGGCCGGCGGCGGGCTGATGACCATCCTCCTGCTGCTCGCCGCGCTGGTCCTGCCGAAGATCTTCGGCAGCACGCGGCAGTCCAGCTCGATCGCCGACAACAACGCCAGCCAGGTCGCCCAGGCGCAGGGAACGGCGACCTCCACGGGCTCGTGCTCCACCGATCTCGAGCAGATCGTGTGCGGCGTGACCAACGACGTACAGGCCTACTGGACCACGGCGCTGCCGAAGTACTTCGGTGTCAAGTACGAGATGACCAAGACGGTGATGTTCACCGACGCCACGTCGTCGGGTTGTGGCGAGGCCAGCGCGCAGACCGGCCCGTTCTACTGCCCGGTGGACCACGAGGTGTACCTCGACCTGGCGTTCATGCAACAGCTCGAGCAGATGCTGGTCGGCCAGACCAGCGACCTGGCCGAGCAGTACATCGTCGCCCACGACAAGGTCCAGACCGCCTCGCAGAACAACCCGAGCATGGCCAACCAGTACTCGGTCGGGCTCGAGCTGCAGGCCGACTGCTACGCCGGCGTGTGGGTCGGCGACGCCAACGCCCGCGGCCTGCTCGACTCGCCGACGGAGATCAACGAGGCCCTCAAGGCGGCCGAGGGCGTCGGCGACGACGCGATCCAGAGTCGCTCCGGCTCGGTCAACCCGGACACGTTCACCCACGGCACCAGCGAGCAACGGATGCAGTGGTTCCAGCGCGGCTACCAGACCCAGGACCCGCGCACCTGCAACACCTTCCGCGAGCTCGGCCTGTAGTCACCCCGCGGGCCAGGGCCCGCCGGCGTCAGACCCACACGGTCTCGTCGGGGGCCACCAGCGTGAGCGGGCGTTGGACGTCGACCCACGCGCCCACGTCGGGCAACGGTTCGCCAGCGGGCACGAAGCACATCGTCGTGTGCATGTGCGGTGGCTCGTGCAGTGCCAGGCGCGTGCGGGCGAAGTGCACCGGGCTGCGACCGTCGTCGAGCGCGCCGACCCCGTGGGCCGACCCCGCACCGACCAGCACGATGTGGCCGTCGGCGTCGACCGGACCGAGCCGGTAGCCGGCCCGGTCGCCGCGCCGGACGGGCTGCACGGCGAGCACGTCTGCCTGCAGCCGCAGCGCCTGCTTGTCGCCGTGCCACAGCCGCGACCCGACACGGACCGGGAACGTCCGCTGCGGGTGGCGAGCCGCGAGGTCGCTCAGCGTCTCCGGGCCGAGGTGGCTGACCCACAACGGCAGGCCGTCCGGGGGAAGGTGGGCAACCCAGGCGTCGACCTCGGCGGCGCGGTCGGCGTCCGAGCCGGCGAGGGGCAGGTGGATGCTGAACCCGGCGACGGCCAGGCCGGCGCGGTGGACGGCGTTGGTCAGCGACGCCAGCGCGTCGGGGCCCACGCCGAAGCGGTGCATCGACGAGCGCAGCTTGACCAGCACCTGGTCGGAACCTGGCACGGGCCGGCCGATGTCGTCGGTGGACGAGACGGTGCGGATCGTGCCGGCCGGCAGCCGTTGCGGCGTCACGGCGCAGGGCGTGAGCACCACCGGGGTCAGCCCGGCGGGGATGCCGTCGAGCTCGTGGATCGTGCCGACGAACACGTGGTCGGCGATCTCGGTGGCGTACCGATACAGCGCCTGCCGGCCGAAGCCGTACCCGTTGCCCTTGACGACCGCGCCGAGGTGCGGGGTTTCGGCGGCGACCTGGCGGACGTGGCCGAGCCACAGGTCGCGCTGCACGGTGAGCCGGAGGGTCATCGCGCCGAACGGTAGCGGGGGACGAGCGGACCCAGGCAGCGCGCGCGCCACGCGCCG
>CAZMHG010000141.1:0-6867 GCA_964565975.1 uncultured Ilumatobacteraceae bacterium
GGTGTTGAAGTTGATGCTGCTGGCCATCACCGCCAGGTACACCTCGTCCGGGGCCAACGCGGGCGTGTCCACCTCGCCGATGTGCACCGTACGGCGTGGGTCCTTGTCCGACGAGGCGACGCCTGCCCAGACCTGTTCCTCGGACTTGAGGATGTGGGCGGCGCGGTACGACTGCGGAATCGGCATCGCGGCTAGCTCGTCGCCGGGTACGTCCGCTTGGATTGCCTCGAAGATCGACTTCATTACCCAACGGTAACAACACGACCCCTGCCGTGTCACGTTCGCCGTGGGCGATCAGCGGAGCTGCCCGCCGTCCAGGTGGATCACCTGGGTCGCCCGGTCGAAGGCGACGGCACGATGCGACACTGCCAACACGGTGAGCCCGGCCGCGGCGAGGTTGTCCCACAGCCGGACCTCCGTCTCGACGTCCAGCGCGCTGGACAGGTCGTCGAGCACCACCAGTTCCGGACCGTGGATCAGTGCTCGTGCCGTGGCGACGCGCTGGCGCTGGCCGCCGCTCAGCCGTAGCCCGCGCGGGCCGATCATCGTCGACGTCCCGTCAGCCATCCCGGCGACGTCCTGCTCGAGCTCGACCAGGGCCAGCGAACGAGCCAGATCGGCCGTGGAGGTGTCGCCGAGGCCGATGTTGTCGGCCAACGAGTCGCTGATCAGCTGCGGGACCTGCGGCAGGTATGCGGCGTTCGGCGGCACCAGGAACGCGGCACGGTCGGCGAGCGGTTCGCCGTTCCAGTACACCTCGCCGGTCATCGCCGCGTTGGTCGCCAAGCCGAGCAGGGCGCGCAGCAGGGTGGTCTTGCCGGACCCGATCGGGCCGGTGACGACCGTGAACGAACCGCGGTCGAGTGTGAACGAGACGTGTGCGACACCTGCGCCGCCGGGGAACATGGCCGACAGGTCGCGAGCCTCGAGGCGCTGCAGCGGTGTGCGTTCGGGGCGGCGCGGCGTGAGGCGTGGCCGGCTGTCGTCGCGGTCGATCGGCAGCGCGTACCCGGATACGAGCTGGTCGTGCTGCTCGTCGGCGACGAGCCAGGCCATGCGCGAAACGGCGATTGCCGCCTGCTTGCGGCGGGCGAAGAATCGGCCGGCGAGGCGCGGGACGAAGCCGAGCCAACCGAGGTACCCGACGAACACGGCCACCTGCGCGGCACCGAACGAGCCACTGGCGATCGCCGACGCCGCGGCCAGCAGGGCCAGGCCGAAGGCGACGTCGACCATGCCTCGGCCGAAGGTCATGATGCCCTCTTCCAGCAGCCGGTCGCGCACCGCGGTGTGCCGGCGCGCGCTGGTGAGGGTCTCCATCCGGGCAATGACGGGATCGGTGGCGTGGTTGACCTTCACCGTGGTCGCTGCTGACATCACGTCGCCGACGAATCCGGTGACGGCCGCGGCTGCGGCCCGGTCCCGGGCGCGGTACTGCTTGATCTTGAAGTCGAGCGAGCGCGTCGTCAGCGCGACGACGACGAGCGGGATGATCATCGCAGCTGCGGCACGCCAGTCCAGGCTGGCTAGGACGAACGCCGAGATCACCAGGAACACCGAGCTGGTGAGCATGTCGATGCTCACGTCAACGAGCTGGACCACGTCGTCGATGTCGTCACGGAAGTGGGTGATCGCCTCGCCCGCCGACGCCACCGGACGCCCGGACAGCGGCCCACCGCTCACCAGTTGGGCGCGCAGCATGTTGGCCCGCAGCAGGCTCTCGATGTGGATGATCGTCTGGTTCCAGTTCACCGCACCGACATACAGGCCGAGCATGCGCGCCGCTTCGGACAGGAACGCTGCACCGGCGAACCACCACGCCCGGCCGGACTGACCGACCTGGATGGCGTGGTAGCCGCGGCCGAGGAACCAGCCGGTCGCCAACGGGCCGAGCGCGAACAGGGCGAACGAGACCCAGCCGATGACGAACCGCCCGCGGGCGTTGCGCGTGGAACGGAAGGCGATGCGCAATGCGGAGACGGGCCGGCTCATGCCAGTGCCTCCATACCGACGGCGAGCAGGCGCCGATAGTGAGATTCGGGATCGCGGGCCAGGTCGTCACGATCGCCGAACTCGACGACGCGGCCGGCGTCGACGACCAGGATCTTGTCGACGTCGCGCAGCGTGCTGAGGCGGTGGGCGATGATCAGCACGGTGCGGTCGCGACGCAAGTCCGTGACGGCGGCGTGCAGCCGTTCCTCGGTCTGCGGGTCGACTCGCGCGGTCGCCTCGTCGAGCACGATCAGGCTCGGGTCGCGCAGCCAGACCCGCGCCAACGAGATCAGTTGCGCCTCACCGGCCGACAGACCTCCGCCGCCCGAGGAGAGCTGGCGGCCGAGGTCGCCGCCAAGGTCGGCCAGGCCGGCGTTGCGCAACGCCGAGGCGACGGCGTCGTCGGTCGGCGCAGGGTCGAACAGGGCGACGTTGTCCCGCACGGTCGCGCCGAACAGCTCGACCTCCTGCGGGATGAGCGCGACGTGCTGGCGGAGCTCGGCGAGCGGGATGTCGGCGATCGGCACGCCGCCGATCAGCAGGCGCCCGGAGGTCGGCTCGACGAGGCGCAGCACGAGGCGCGACAGCGTCGTCTTGCCGCTGCCTGTGCGACCGACGATGCCGACTGTGCACCCGGCCGGAATCGTCAACGAGACATCGTCGAGCACCGATTGCTCGTCGCCGTAGTGGAACGAGCAGTCGACGAACTCGACGGCTGGCGGTCCGCTGGGCAGCTGCACCGTGCCGTGATCGACGATCGTCGCCCGGATGCCGAGCAGGTTGACGACGCGCTCCATCGCCCCGTTCGCCTTCTGCACGATCTCCATCTGGTGGATCACGTCGGCCAACGGGCGCTCGATCGTGTCGACGTACAGGTACAGCAGCAGTGCGGTGCCGATCGTGATGACGCCGCGGGGGACGAGCACGGCTCCAGTGGCCAGGGCGATCGCCGCTCCGGCGCCGATCATGCCCTGCAGTCGCCACCACAGTTGGAGGAAGGCGCGCTCACGTCGGTTTGCGGTCTCCATCACATCGGCGCTCTCGTCCATAAAGCGCCACATCGCGTGGTGCTCGGCGCCGTTGGCGCGCAGGTCCTCGGCCGCGGTGAGGCGTTCCTCGATCCCGCCGTACAGCCGTGCAAAGGCGCTCATCTCGTCGCTGGCCTCGCTCACCGCGCGCTGCCTGCCGCGCACGAGCAGGGCGACGGTGATCGCCAGGTAGAGCGTTGCGCCGAGCGCGAGGCGCAGGTCGAGAAAGGCGAGCACGACGAGCACGCCCGCGGCAACGAACACGGTGTTGGCCAGCTTGGGTACGACCTGACCGAGGAAGTTGCTGACCGTGGTGACGTCGCCGTCGACCCGCGAGATCAGTTCGCCAGGCGTGTGTGTCCGGTGGAACTCGTGATCCAGGCCGAGCACGTGACGGGTCAGGCGCAGACGGATCTCGTTGGTCGTCTGCCACGCGGTCGTGGTGGCGAACCACGTCGCCAGCAGGCCGGTGATCTGGCCGAGGATCGCGAGGGCCAGGTAGACACCGGCGCGGCCGGCGATGACCGACGCCGAGGCACCGCGTTGGGCGCTGTCGACGATGCGGCGGATGACGAGTGGCCCGAGCAGGTTGAGCGCCGACCCGGCGGCGACCAGCACGGCGAGCGCGACCCAGCGCAGCGCGTGCGGGCGCAGCAATCCCCCGAGGGCGCGCCAACGTGATCGGTCCGTCGACATGGAACCATTCTTCCGTCCCGGCGTTCGGTGCGGATGACGAATTTCGGCGGCGCCAGGCGCACCGCCGGCCGGCGCGTACGCTGCCGGGGTGGGGCACTGGACGCCGGCCGAGCTGACTGCCGTGCTCCTGTTCGCCACCGGTCTGGCCTGGCTGAGTGTGGTCGACTGGCGCGAGCAACGCCTGCCCCGCCGGCTGATCTACGCCACCGCGCTCGGCGCCGGTGGCGCGTTGGCGATCGGCAGCCTGGTGGGCCACCGGGCCGAGCGGCTGTGGTGGATGCTCGCCGGCGCCGCCGGCTCGCTGGTCGCGGTGGGTTTGATGCATGCCGTGAGCCGCGGCGGCCTGGGCGACGGTGATGTCCGCCTTGCCGGGCTAATCGGCCTGGTGCTCGGCTACTGGGGCGTGATGCCCGTCGTCGCCGGCCTGACGCTGGGCTTCATGCTCGGCGCCATCGGTGGCCTCGTCGCGGTGGCCACCGGCCGAGCAACGCTGCGCTCCCACATCCCCTTCGGCCCGTTCCTCGCCACCGGCGCCCTGGTCGCCGCCGTGTTCCATCACGCCCTCCGCTCGGGCTGAGCGCCGGGCCCTCGCCGCACGGCGAGACCCGGCGCTGCCCGCCGAGACCAGCGCGCCCGCCGCTGCGCGCCGAGACTCGCCGCGCCCGCCCGGACCACCGCGCCCGCCTCGTCCCGAATCGTCCGTGACGTAACTCCGGTCGATGGGCGTGGCAATGGTGGCGCCTGGCGCCTGTCGGCGGAGGCGGTCGGCGGTCGTTTGCCGCATGCCGGCGGAGGCGGTGGTTCGTCCCGGGGTGACGTCAGGCGGATCTCCCTGGCGGCCGGCGAGGCTGTCGGTGGTGGTTTCGTCACGGACGATTTGAAACGGGCCGAGTCGTAGGGTGGGACGATGAAGGTCCACCTGGTCGACGGCACCTACGAGCTGTTTCGGCAGCACTACGGCACGGCTGCGCGGCACAGCGACCCGCCACCGAACGCCGCGGCGTTGGGGGTCGTCGGCTCGACGCTGCAGCTGGTCGCCGACGGGGCGACCCACGTCGGCGTGGCCAGCGATCACGTCATCGAGAGCTTCCGCAACGATCTGTGGCCGGGCTACAAGACGTCGGCCGGCATGGACCCGATCCTGCTCGCGCAGATTCCGCTGATGGAGGAGCTGCTCGAGCTCGCCGGGTTCACGGTCTGGCCGATGGTCGAGTACGAGGCCGACGACGCGCTGGGCGCAGCCGCAGCGGTCGCCGACGCAGATCCACGCGTGGAGCTGGCGTTGATCGTCACGCCGGACAAGGACCTGGGGCAATGCGTTCGCGGGACCCGGGTCGTGCAGTACGACCGCCGCAAAGGGGAGATCATCGACGAGGCGGGCGTGACGGCGAAGTTCGGGGTGCCGCCGTCCTCGATCGCCGACTACCTGGCGCTCGTCGGTGACTCCGCCGACGGCTATCCAGGGTTGCCCGGCTGGGGTGCGAAGGGCGCGGCAACCGTGTTAGCCAAGTTCGGATCGATCGAAGCCGTGCCGGCGTCATCGCGTGACTGGGACCTCGGGGGGCTACGCGGCGCGGAGAAGCTGGCCGTGACGCTGCGCGATCAGATGTCCGAGGCGGTGCTGTTCAAGCGGATCGCGACCGTCGAGACGGACGTCGAGGTCGGCACGGTGGACGACTGGGCGTGGAAGGGTGCCCGGGCAGGGTTCGCCGCTCGGTGCGCCGAACTGGGCATGCCGGCGTTGGCCGATCGAGCGTCCCGCCTGGCGTCGCGGCGCCACTGACCCAGTCCGCCGGCTGAGGTGGTGACCAGGCTGCCCGCGGCACACCGGCGGCACCGTTGAAGGCTGCTACCTCCCGGTCCTGACCTGATTCCCGGACGCCAGTCGCACAGGGCCCGGTCACCACCTCACCCGGCGCACCGGGCGTCTGTGGTGGCCATGCCACCACAGTGGGACCAACCTACCCGTACCGCTACCCTGGCCGGACACCGGGAGGGGTGCGAGAGCGGCCGAATCGGCACGCTTGGAAAGCGTGTGAGGTGCAAGCCTCCGTGGGTTCGAATCCCACCCCCTCCGCCAGATACGTCAGGTTCAAACCCCGGCCCTGTAATGAGGCGGGGATTCTGGTGCTGCTCCGGATCTCGATGACGTTGCCAACTGGGTGCTCAGGTCGGCGTTCCTCGCTACTGCTGCCCGGGTTCCGCCGTTGGTGGGCAGACGAGGTGGCGGTTTCTGGGGTGTGAGCTGGGTGACGGGCGGTTCGGGGTGCGGGCGGCGTGTGTCCACGGCGGTCCGGGCCCGGTTGAAGTTGTCTGCCCAGCTCAGGTGGAGTGCAGGTGGGTAACGCGAGGCGGTGCGGTCACGCCGGAGGCGTCAACAATGCCCTGTTGGACCGGAGTGAGCGGGGTGGTCTGGATGAAGATGCCGGCCGAGCTCGATGGCGATCCGTCGCCATGTGAGGCGGTGTGTCGTCCGGCGACGCGGATGAGCAGCAGGGCGAGCCAGCACAGCAGCGCGTGGGCGCGGATGCGGGGTTCGATGCGGTGGTAGACGGGCGCAGATCGAGGGTTGACTTCAAGTCGCGGAACCCGCGTTCGGCTTCGGGTAGGTTCTTGTAGCCAAGCGCGACGTCCTTCGCGGACAGGTCCGGGTCGGAGATCGGCAGCAGGTACTTGCCGTCGAGCTTGGCTTCGGCGGCGACCTTGGCCCGGTCGATGACCAGCCGACCGGTCGAGGTCTGACGCAGCCAGCGGCCGAGCGAGACGTGATCACGCAGCGCGCACTCGGCAAGACGATGAGCGTCCTCGCCGTTGTTGCGGCCCTTACGCTTGGCGTCGCGTTAGCGGCCTTGGCGGATGCGGTCGAGCTCGGTCCCGATCCGCTCGCGCACATCGGTGCGTTGCGCGGCGTCGCGTTCGGCTTCGAACGGGTTGTGGCACACGATCCACCGCTTGCCCGTGTTGTCCTCGAGGCGAACTTCTTTCAGGCGCGGGTTGTCGCGCACGGTCTGGTAGCGAGCCTGGCGGGCGACCGCGGCCTGCGCGTCCGCGGAGCCTGTGAGCGCTCGGGAGAAGTCGCGGTTGGTGCTCATCGAAATTCGCGGTTGATGGCGGTGGGTCCCGGGTCGGCGTTGGCAGGTTAGCTGTCGAG
>CAZMHG010000142.1:0-234 GCA_964565975.1 uncultured Ilumatobacteraceae bacterium
CAGCAGCGTGCCGGTTACGGCCCGGCCGAGTGGGGTGGTGTTGAAGTAGGTGCGTCCGGCCGACGAGATGTGGAACGCGCCGCATTGCAGGGCGACGAGCCCCTCGTGGACCAGTTCGGCCCGGCAGTCGACCAGTCGTGCCGCTTCTGCGCCGTACTCCTTGGCTCGCTCGGGAACGGCGGTGAGGTCGGGTTCATCCGGCTGGCCGAGATCGGCGGTGTAGCAGTACGGGAT
>CAZMHG010000142.1:244-6838 GCA_964565975.1 uncultured Ilumatobacteraceae bacterium
GACGTGTCGAGGCCGCCGGAGAAGGCGATCCCGACCCGTTCGCCGACGGGGAGAGAGATGAGGACACGGCCGAGCGACTGCGCAGACATACCCGTGCAACGCTACTGACGCGGGCCCGCGGCCCGGCAGCTACGCGCCCGGTGGCGCGGAGGGCGGCGGTACGTGCGGAGCGGACGACACCGGCGACCCGGGCGTTGCAGGCATCCCGCGTGTTGTGGGCGGCGCGTCGCCGGCAGGTTCGCGACCGGCCAGCGCGCACAGGCTGACGAGCAGGGCGACCCCGCCGAGGGCCATCTCGGCGACGGCGAATCCCTTGACCCGGCCGAGGTCGATCGCGCCGATGATCGCGGTGACCAACGCGGCGGCGATGCTCACCTGCACCGCAACCTTCGACGCGTTGGCCGAGAGCACCGCGGCGAACGCCGGAGCGAGGAACGGCAGCAGGCCGCTCAGCCCGGCGCTGTTCGACGGCGAACCCATCCACCACGTGCCCAGACCGGTGACCGTCGAGCTGTGCGCCACCATCATTAGCCCGATCCCGACGCCGACCCAGGTCATCAGCAGGGCGAACTGGGCCCACCGCACCGGTCGGCCGGCGAGGTCGATCGGCGACATCACGGGCGCCATCACGACCGGCGCCATCGCTCCGGGACCGGAGACGCGCCGGTGGACCGACGGTGGAGGAAGCACGGTGCTGGCCGCAGGGGGCGCAGGCAGAGGTGGGGCCCACGGGGCATCGGCGCCCGATCCGGCGTCGGCGTGGAGGACCTGCTCGACCGCAGGCTCGACCGCATGCTCGGCGACCGTGGCCGACGGCTCCGATCCTTCGCTCGACACAGCGGGTCAGGCTATCCGTCGGTTCGACCCCCACCGGAGCGCGGTGCGCTCTCCACCGCGCGCCGCGCCCAGCGACGCCGAGCAATGCCTGGTCAGCGCCGCTACGGTGTGGCCCCGGTGTCGAGAGCCCCAACGCTCAGTGTGTTCTTCCCGATGTGGAACGAAGAGCTGTACATCCATCGCGCTGTCGGGGCGGCCAAGACCGAGTGTGATCTGCTCGTCGCCAACGGGCAGATCTCCGACTACGAGCTGATCGTGGTCGACGACGCGTCCACCGACGCCACACCGCGCATCGCCGACGAGCTCGCCGCCGCCGACCGCCACGTCAAAGTGGTCCACCACCCGGTCAACCGCAAGCTCGGCGGCTCGCTGAAGACGGGCTTCGCCACGGCAACCGGCGATCTGGTGCTGTACACCGACGCCGACCTGCCGTGGGACATGTCCGAGGTCCACCGCGCGCTGCGCCTGCTGAACTACTACGACGCCGACATCGTCAGCGCCTACCGGCTCGATCGCACCACCGAAGGCGCGACCCGCGCGGTGTACACGTACTTCTACAACCTGATGATCCGTCGTCTGTTCGGGGTCCGGATGCGCGACATCAACTTCGCCTTCAAGCTGTGCCGCCGGCGGATCTTCGAGCACGTCGAACTGCACAGCGAAGGCAGCTTCATCGACGCCGAGCTGATCATCCGGGCCAAGAAGCTGGGCTACAACGTGATCCAGTTCGGGGTCGACTACTTCCCGCGGACACGCGGGACCAGCACGCTCGCCTCGCTCGGGGTGATCCGCACCATCGTGCACGAGATGTTCGCCTTGCGTCAGGACCTGCGCAGCATCAAGCCGCTGGCGAACCCCTAGCAGACGCGCCGGCCCGCACACGGGTGCCCGACTTCACCAGGAACTGGACGACGCGCGACGGATCGTGCCGGGCAGGTCCCGTTAGCATGGGAACGACCCCTGCCCCTGTACCGGAGTGCTCTTGACCAACCGCCGATCAGACGACGACTGGCCGGACCGAGACGACCGGACTGGCGCGGATTCGCCACTGCCGGGTCCGTACGACCCCACGCCGATCATGGCGCGCCGGTACGAGGACTTCTCCGACCTGCCGTTGTGGGACGAGGACGACGACCCGCAGTGGAGCACGGGCAGCACCGCAGACGAGCGTTGGGACCAGTACACCTCCTCGTGGGAGCCCCAGGAGATGCCCCGGACCCGGGCCGAGCGGTCGGGCCAACTGCGCCGGCCGCGCGCCGACGAGCACGATGACCAGGCCTGGGACCCGGATCGCTCCGGTCCGTCGCGGCGGCCGGTCGCGGCCGGCGGCGGTGGCAACGGCCGCTCCGGCGGAGGCCGCCCGCTCGGTCTGGCCAGCGACCCACGGCGCTGGAAGGCCGCGGGTGCGTTGGGCGTGGTCGTCGCCGTGGTTGCCGGAACCGCGGTGGCGATGAGTGGCGCGTCGGGCAGCAGCGCCCTGCCGACGACGACCACGACGACCACGGCGCCGGTGGTGGTGACGACCACTCGACCGGCCACCACGACTCGGGCCACCCGTCCCGCATCGCAACTGAAGCGGAGCCTGCGCAAGGGCATGTCGGGCGACGCCGTCAAGCAGTTGCAGCTTCGCCTGTTCCAGCTCGGGTTCATGCCGGGCGGCGACGGCAAGGCGACGGGAACGTTCGGGCCGCTCACCCAACAGGCGGTCTGGGCGTTCGAGAGCCTGTTCACCAAGACCGCGCCGACCAAGCTGACCGGCGTCGTGACCAACGCGATGTGGCAGACGATGCAGGGCGACATCCGCATCCTGCCGCGCCGCCCGAAGGCCTCGGCCGTGCACCTCGAGATCTATCTCGAGAAGCAGGTCGCGATCATCTTCAAGAACAACAAGCCGTGGTTCATCAGCCACATCTCGTCCGGCAAGGTCAACGCCGACGGTTCGCCGTACGAGTTCCACGAGCAGGAGAAGATCACCGAGGATCTGGCCGGCAACCCGGTCGACCCGCCCGTGTCCCGGTGGGTGATCGGCCTGGCGTACACCCCGATCGGCAAGTTCAAGGTCGAGCGCAAGAAGCACGGCAAGCGCACCAGCCCGCTCGGCGGGATGCTCAACCCGGTGTACTTCAATCAGGGCATCGCGATCCACGGTGGCTACAACGTCCCCCTGACGCGCGAGTCCCACGGCTGCATCCGGGTTCCCAATGCGATCAGCGAGTACCTCGTGGTGATGCTCAACGTCGGCGACGACGTGTTCGTGTTCGACGGCAAGAAGGAGCCCGAGGACGCGACGAAGATGGAACGGGCGATGCGTTGGAACCGGGTCGACCCGTCGAAGACCACCACCACGACCCGCCCGAAGCCGACGTCGACCACCAAGAAGCCCACGGCAACCACCAAGAAGCCCACCGCGACCACCAAGAAGCCCACCGCGACCACCAAGAAGCCGACGGCGACCACCAAGAAGAAGCCGACTGCGACCACCAAGAAGCCCACGGCGACGACCAAGAAGCGAACGACGACCACCGTCAAGAAGACCACCACGACGAAGCCGTAGGCGACGTGGTGGCCACCCGTGGCGCGCCACCGGCAATTGGGTAGCGCCGCCACCGACGGTTGAGTGGCGCCGGCCGCAGCCTCAGGTCACAGCCGGCGAAGCCTTAGGTCAAAGGCGGCGCAGTCTTAGTGGACAGCCGGGCGCACCCTCACAGTGGACAGCCGGGCGCAGCCTCACTTGGACAGTGTCGTGTAGCAGGCGGTGAACCCGTTCTGTAGGCCCTCGCGGAAGGCGGCGATCTTCTCGAAGGCAGTGCCGACCGACTTGGTGGAGGCCGACGAGTCGCTGATCTGGATCGCCGTGATCACCGCTTCGTCCAGATCTCCGGCGGCCAGTTCCAGACCGCTCTCGGACGACGAACCGGCCGACGGCGTGGTCGTTTGGGTCGACGGTCGGTTGCCGGTTGGGTTCGCGCTGGCGGTGTCCGAGGAAGGCACGATCGACTTGGTCCACGCACCGAGCAGGCAGTCGTCGGCCAGCCGGCGCAGCTCGCCGGTCAGCGCCGAGTCCATCGCCGTTTGCGCGGCCTCGGTGTAGGCCTCGCCGACGAAGTAGCCAAGCGACATGTCGCCGATCCCGGAGATCAGCCGGTTGGCGAAGTCGGCGTCGACCAATACCTCGTTGGTCGACGAGCACCATCGGATGTGGCCGACGATCTTGGAGGACTCGACACCCTCACAGCTGGGCGGATCGGACGAGTCGAAGGTGACGAACTTCGGTGTGTTGAAGGCGACACCGACCGACTTCAACTGGGCTGTCCAGTAGGCGTCGAGGTTGGGCGGAATCAACGTGGTGAAGTCGTTGCCGTCGGTCGACTCCAGCGGCAGGTTGCCGCCGGTCGAGTCGAAGCGGAACGGGATCTCGATCATCTTCGAGGTGCGGTCCTCGGTGAAGAAGGTCTTGCAGCGCGCGAGACCGCCGACGTACCCGTCCTGGAAGGCGGTGACCCGGTCGAAGCCCGTGCCGTGAGCGTCGCCGGAGGTGGTGCCGCTCAGCTGCACCGGATCGGCAACCCGGATCATCGCCACGAGGCCGTTCTTGACGTCCTGTTCGGTGTACTGGAACGCGGCGATGGCACCGCTTTCGGCACGGGCGGTCCATGCACCGGCAAAGCAGTCGGCCTGCTGCTCGCGCAGCAGCGTCGACTCGTTGGACTCACCGGCCCGTTCCTGCACGGCGTGGCCGAACTCGTGGGCGAACACCACACCGGCCGCGGCCGCGCCGAGGTCGTTGACCAGATCGGGCAGCAGCTCGTCGTCGTCGTAGACGATGAAGTCGCCGTCGGAGCAGTAGAACGCGTTGCCCTCGACGTCGCGGTACCGCGTGGTGCGCTGGCTGCAGCCGGGGATCTGCTCGACGCGCTGCGGGTACGCGGCGTAGATGCCGCCCTTCAGCGGCGTCCACGACTGCCCGTAGACCGTGGGGTACTCGGCCGCCCACCAGTCCTCGATGTCCTGCAGCGCGGCGGTGAGGAAGCCGTCGTACGAACGCGACGTCTTGTCGCTGCCGAACGAGACGATGTCCTGGACCACCGGCAGATCGGCGTCGGCGCGACGCGACGCTTCGACCGTGGCGGCCGGCGCGGACGAGTTGAGGGTGCTGTTCAGCGGCTCGGTCTGCGAGCCGGTGGTGCCCGAGTTGCCGGCCGTGTTGGTGGTGTCCGCGGTGGCCGCGCCCGATTCGGCACCGGGGGACCGCACGGTGGTGTCGGCCGACGTGCGTGCGTCGGCGCCCAGGATCACCGCCCCTGAGCCGGTGGAGACGCACGCTGCGGCCAGACAGGCCAGAGCGGCGGTCGAAGCAATGGTCGCGGAGAGCCTGGTGAGCAGGCGGGTGCTCATGGGAGTGGACTCTATCCATGGGGTGTCGCGGGGTTTCCGGCAACCTGGGTTAACTGTCGGTAAGACTCTGGGCGCTCGGCGCGGCCGGGTGCGCGGTCGGATGTGCGGTCGATCGCCGCACGCGGGCCATGGTTGACTGGCGGGATGCACCATGACGACGCTGTGTATGCCGATCGGCTGGCCCGGGCCCGGGACTCGATGCGACGGAGCGGGACCGACGTCCTGCTGGTGTCGGTCGGCAGCGACCTGCCGTACCTGATGGGGTACGAAGCGATGCCGCTGGAGCGGCTGACGATGCTGGTCGTCCCGCGTGACGCCGAGGCGACGCTCGTCGTACCACGACTCGAAGCGCCGCGGGTGACCACGGCCGACGGCCTGGTCAGGATTCGCCCGTGGGACGAGCTCGAGGACCCGGTCGCCCTCGTCGCCAGCCTGGTCGGCTCGCCGGGTCGGGCCGCGGTCGGCGACACGATGTGGGCCCGGTTCCTGGTCGAGCTGCTCGGGCACCTGCCGAACACCACCTTCACGCGGTCGTCGACCGTGATGAACGAGCTGCGCACCCGCAAGGACGCCGCCGAGGTTGCGGCGCTGCACGCCGCCGGCGCAGCGGTGGACCGGATCGCCGCTGCGCTGCACGCCGGCGAGATCGACCTGATCGGGCGGACCGAGGCGGAGATCTCCGCCGAGCTCGGCCGGCGCATCCTCGCCGAGGGGCACGAACGGGTGAACTTCGCCATCGTCGCGTCCGGGCCGAACGCGGCCTCGCCGCACCACGAGGCGGGTGACCGCGTCGTCCGGCCGGGTGAACTGGTGCTGTGCGACTACGGCGGGACGATGAACGGCTACTGCAGCGACATCACCCGCTGCGTGCTCACGGGAGACGTCGACGGCCGGATGCTCGAGGCGTACGACGTGCTCTTCGCCGCGCAGGCAGCGGGTGTCCGTGCCGGGGTGGTCGGTGCGGCGTGTCAGGACGTCGACCGTGCTGCCCGCCGGGTGATCGACGATGCCGGCTGGGGCGAGTTCTTCTTCCATCGCACCGGTCACGGCATCGGGATGGAGGCCCATGAGGATCCGTACATGGTCGAGGGCAACGCCGACCCGATCGAGGCGGGCCATGCCTTCAGCGTCGAGCCGGGGATCTACCTGAGCGGCGAGTGGGGGATGCGGCTCGAGGACATCGTCGTGGCCAGCACCGACGGGCCGCTGTCGATGAACGCCGCCGACCATCACCTCGTGCGCGTCGCCTGACCGCGACGCCTGAGCACGACGCCTGAGGGCGCCGTCGCGGCCGGACACGGCCCGACAAGACCGCCTGAGGACGCCGCCGTCGCGGCACCACGATGTCGTCGCAGGCTGACG
>CAZMHG010000143.1:0-819 GCA_964565975.1 uncultured Ilumatobacteraceae bacterium
GACCCACCATCAACATCGCCAGCGCCAGCTTCGTCTTCTCGCCACCCGAGAGCGTGCCGCTCTCCTGGAACACCTTCTCGCCGCTGAGCCCCATCATCCCGAGGAACGCGCGCAGCTGCGTCTCGGTGTAGATCACGCCAGGGGGCACGTCGGCGCGCAGGTTCTCCAGCAACGTCTGCTCGGCGCGCAGGTTGTCGTGCTCCTGCGCGTAGTAGCCGATGGTGACCTGGTGGCCGAACTGGAAGTCGCCCAGGTTGGCGTCGGTCTCGCCGGCCAGGATGCGCAGCAGGCTGGTCTTGCCGGCACCGTTGAGGCCGAGCACGAGCATCCGCTCGCCACGCCCCAGGTCGAAGGCGACGTCCTCGAACACCGGCGGCCCGCCGTACGCCTTGGACAGGTGCTCGGCGGTGATCACCGTGACACCGCACGGCGGTGGCGGGGGGAACTTCACCCGAAGCTGACGATCGCCAGGTCCGGCGTGGACGCGCCCCGCTTCCAGGCGGGCGATCTGCTTCTCCTTGCTGTGGGCCATCGACGCCTTGCTGGCCTTGGCGCCGAAGCGGTCGACGATCGCCTGGAGTCGGGCGATCTCCTTGACCTGTAGCACCGCCTGGCGGGCGAGGCGTTCCTCGTCGGCGGCGCGCGAGCGCTTGTACTGCGAGTAGGTGCCCTTGTACTCGACCAGCGTTCCCACCGCGTCCTCGGCAGGGCGGTCGAGGTGGACGACGCGGGTGATCGCCTCGTCGAGCAGGTCGAGGTCGTGGCTGATCACCAGCATCGCCCCGCGATAGGCGCGCATGAACCCGAGCAACCAGCTCT
>CAZMHG010000143.1:829-6824 GCA_964565975.1 uncultured Ilumatobacteraceae bacterium
GGCGTCGACGTCGAGGTGGTTGGTCGGCTCGTCGAGCAACAGCACGTCGCTGCCGGCGAAGAGGATGCGCGACAGTTCGACCCGGCGACGCTCGCCACCTGACAGCACGTGGATCGGCAGGTCCAGACGGCCGGCGGGCAAGCCGAGCCCGGCAGCGATGGACCGCGCCTCGCTCTCCGCGGCGTACCCGCCGGCCACGGCGAACGCTTCCTCGGCGCGGCTGTAGCGCGCCACGTTGCGATCGGACGGGTCGGCCTCCATCGCGCTGCGCAACCGCTCGATGCGTGCCAGCTGGGCGTCGATCTCGCGGCCGGAGAGGATGTGCGTGATCGCCTGGCGGTCCTCGTCGGTGCCGTCGATCCGCGGGTCCTGGGGCAGGTAGCCGAACCCGCCGGTGCGCACGACCTTGCCGCCGGCTGGCTCGGTGGCGCCGCCGAGCACCTTGAACAGCGAGGTCTTCCCGGCGCCGTTGCGCCCGACCAGGCCCACCTTGTCCTTGGGCATCACGGTGAACGAGGCGCGGTCGACGAGCAACCGCCCTCCGACTTCGACCGACAACGCCTGCACCTGGAGCACGGTGTTCCAGGCTGGCGGGCGCCGCGCCGCCTTCCAACTGTGCAGGCCGTTGACACCGGCCAGGGCTCGCCGGCCCGGGCCCGCCGCCGGGGCTGGCCGGCAGGGTCAGCCGCTGCCCCACACCGAGCCGGCCGAGTCGTCGGTGAACACGGACTTCGCGCACGTCGGTTCGCCCGACGGCGCCTCGCCGAGCACCGCGCCGAGGGCCGACGCGTAGGCAGTGCGGCCAAGTTCGGTGAGGTGCAAGCCGTCGTGGACCAGGAACGTCTTGTTCGCCGCGGCGAGCCTGGCCCAGTCGAAGATCCGTACACGCTCGCGGCGCGCCGCGGCGACGGCCCGGATCGCGGCGTTGACCTCGCGGCGGCTGGCGTCGACCTCGGTCACCGTGACCAGCACCACCTGCGCCGGCGCGACGGCGTCGACGAGCGCGGTGAGCTGATCGAGGTAGTCACGCTGGTCGAGCCGGTAGTTGCTCCCGAAGCCGATCACGACGACGTCGTAGGCGACGACCGCCTTGGCCGGAACGGTGACCGGCGGCGGCACGGCGAGGGTCGTCGGGACGGCCACCGACCCGCCGGCCGCGGCCGTCGGCGCTGTGGCCTCCAACGCAGTGGTCGTCGCGCGGGCGCTGGCGTCCGCGGCGCGAAACACGCCGGCCAGGGACGGCTCGAGCTTGCGCAGCACCTTGCGTCCGAAGTCGACGAAGCGACCGGACTCGGCCTCGATCTCGACGGCCCAGCGGGCCGACTCGAGCTGCGTGCACATCTCGTTGGTGTATCGGCGCGACATCGACGCGAGGATCGAATCGCCGAGCAGCAGCACGCGGTTGCCAGCCGCCACGACCCCGACCGGCGGCCGGGTCGTGGTGGTGGGGGCGAGCGTGGTCGTGGTCGGCGCGACGGTGGCCGGAACGGTGGTTCCCGGTGCCGTGGGCAGCGGTGCGACGGTGGGCAGCTCGCCCGGCATCACGCCGACCCCGCCGATCGTGGCCGGTGCAGCCGACGGGTCGCGGGACACGGACGGGCGCGCCGACGACGAAGCGGCCGCTCCGCTGCATCCGCAGATGCACAGAGCGGCCGCTGTCAATGCCAGGACCTGTCTCGACGAATGCACTGCCGCCGAGTCAATCTGATGCGAGCACCTCGCGCACGTCGGCGCGCCTGGCTCGCTCTGTGGCTCAGCCCTTCTTGAGCAGGTCGCGGATCTCGGTGAGCAGCTCGGTCTCGGTCGGGCCGGCAGCGGCGTCGGCCGGCTTCTTCATCTTGTTGTACGCCTTGAGCAGGAAGAACAGCACCAGACCGATGCATGCCAGGGTGATCAGCTCGTTGATCACGTTGCCGAACTCGAGGTACGTCGCCGTCGCGCCCTCGCCGCGGATCTTCAGGCGGACCGCCGAGAAGTCCGGCTTGCCGACGATCGCCGCGACGATGTTCATCACGATGCCTTCGGTGAAGGCCTTGATCACGTTGCCGACGGCGACCGCAAGGATCAGGCCGACGGCAATCTCGATCAGGTTTCCTGTTGCG
Source organism: uncultured Ilumatobacteraceae bacterium (assembly GCA_964565975.1). Lineage (GTDB taxonomy): Bacteria > Actinomycetota > Acidimicrobiia > Acidimicrobiales > Ilumatobacteraceae > JAKOUY01. The sequence goes on from CAZMHG010000143.1 coordinate 2,932, forward strand.
ATGAAGTCGCGGAACTCCTTGAGGAAATTCTTCATGACAGCGGCGGCCTCCTAGGTGCGGGGATGGGGTGTTTCGCCGCCGATATCTAAGCACGCAGGCGCGACACCTTCGCGGATGACGCGTCACACGCTGGGCAGCGCCTCGGCGGTGTCGTCAAGGGTTGGCGCACCGATGTCGATGTCCTCGTAGCGGTCGAGGGTGCGTAGGCCCGGGAAGAACCGGGTCCACAGCCCCACCACGGCGACGGTGGCCACGCCGCCGCCGATGATCGCCGTCGGCACGCCGAGCACCTGGCCGGCCAGGCCGCTCTCGAACGCGCCGAGCTCGTTCGACGCGCCGATGAACACGCTCTCGACCGAGAGCACCCGGCCGCGCTTGTCGTCCGGCGTCAGCAACGGCACGAGCGTGCTGCGGATCACGACGCTGACCATGTCAGCGGCAGAGAGCACGGCAAGGGCGACGAAGGCGATCCAGTACGTGCGCGTCAGGCCGAGCACCACGGTGAACACCCCGAACGTGCCGACCGCGCCGAGCAACCACGGGCCGAGCCGCCGCTTGAGCGGGATGCTGGCGAGGATCAGCCCCATGCTCGCGGCGCCGATCCCCGGCGCGGCGCGCAGGAACCCGTAGGCCGCGTTGCCGACGTGCAGGCGCTTTTCGGCCACCGCGGGGAGCAGGGCGACCGCGCCGCCGAAGAGCACGGCGAACAGGTCGAGCGAGATCGCCGCGAGCAGCATCGGCGTACGGCGGATGAAGCGCAGGCCCTCGAACGCGGCGTGCAGCGTGGGCCGTTCGCCCGCGTCGGTCACCGCAGCCGGCCCGCGCTCGACATCGACGGTGAACAGGCAGATGCCCCCGATGCCGACGACGATCGCCGCGGCGAGGAACGCCAGCCACGGCGCCTGGGCGTACAGCAGCCCGGAGACCGCCGGCCCGATGATGCTCGCCGAGGTCCAGGCGATCGACGACAGGGTGACCGCCTTGGGCACCCCGCCCGGCGGGGCGACGTTCGGCGGGAACGAGCGGATGACCGGCGAGCCGAACGCCTTCAGCGCGCCGTACACCAGGGCGACCCCGAAGAACGGGACCACCGAGGTCGGCGTGCCGCGGGACAGCAGCACGAGGACCAGCGAGCAGACCAGTTGGCCTGCCGTGGCGATGAGGGCGACGCGCTTGCGATCGAGATGATCGGCGACCCAGCCGGTGACGAGGACGAGCAGGAACGCCGGGAGGAACTCGGCCAGGCCGACCCAGGCGATGTCCATCTCCCGCTGGCGAACGTCGTAGACCTGCTTGAGCAGCGCGGCCACCTGCAGGAACGTGCCGAGCTGGATCAGCAACTCGGCGTACAGGAAGCGGCGCAGCGGGGTGTGGCGCCATGCGGCCCGTGTGCCCAGATCGTGGTCGACCGGCACGGTGGTCGCAGCGGGAGGCTGCGGGCTGGATCCCGTGGTGTTCGCCGGGGTCGGGGCGGGCGTCGGCGAAGAAGCGGGATCGGTGTCCAGAGAGCGCCGACGCTAGCGGACCGTGCTACAACCACCAGATGCCGAGCCCCGACCCGAACGATGAAACCGGCCCTCACACGAGCCTCGACACCGGAGCGGTCCAGCCGGCGCAGCGCTCACGTCCGTCCGACGAGACCCGCTGGTTGGATGCCACCGAGCAGGCCGAGTTGGTGCGCACCGGCCAGGCCTCCGCGGTGGAGTTGGTCGACGCGGCGATCGACCGCATCGAGCGCGACAACCCGGCGATCGGCGCGGTCAACATGACCTGGTTCGACCACGCTCGCGAGATCGCCGCGGCGACGTCCGGCGCGGGTACGTCCGGCGAGCACACGGGTGTGTTCCGCGGCGTGCCGTTCCTGCTCAAGGACCTGTGGGCCCACTACGCCGGGCAGACGATCTCCAACGGCAACCTCGCCCTGGCGCGCGCCAAGCTGACCGCGGGCGCCGACACGACGCTCGTCTCCCGCTTCCGATCCGCCGGGCTGATCACCCTCGGGCGCACGACGAGTCCCGAGTTCGGCAGCGTGCCGACCACCGAGCCCACCGCGTGGCCCCCGACGCGCAATCCGTGGGACACCACCCGCTCGGCCGGCGGATCAAGCGGTGGCGCCGCGGCGGCCGTGGCGATGGGAATGGTGCCCATCGCCCACGCCAGTGACGGCGGCGGCTCGATCCGCATCCCGGCGTCGGCGTGCGGGTTGGTCGGGTTGAAGCCGTCGCAGGGTCGGATCACGCTCGGCCCGTACCGCAGCGAAACCGCGCTCGGCGTCGAGCTGTGCGTCAGCCGCACGGTGCGCGACACCGCTGCGCTGCTCGACGCGGTCCACGGCCCGGGCGTCGGCGACACCGTGATCGCCCCGGCGCCGGCGCGGCCGTACGTCGACGAGCTGCGCGCCGACGCCGGCCGGTTGCGAATCGGCCTGCTCGACCACGTGCCGCGCGGCGGCGAGCTGGACCCGGAGTGCGTGACCGCCGTTCGTGACGCCGGCGCGCTGCTCGACGGCCTCGGGCACCACGTCGAGCCGGGCTTCCCGGCAGCGCTGGCCGACACCGGACTTGCCGCCGGGTTCTCGGCGATGTGGGCGACGACGATGGCGCTGAACATCGGCCAGTGCGAGGAGATGCTCGGCCGCACGCTGGAGGCCGACGAGGTCGAGCTGATGAACCGCATCCAGGCCGACGCGGCGGCGCGGTCGACCGCGGTCGACTACGCCACCGCGGTGGCCAGCACGGTCACGTTCCGCCGGGCGAACCATCAGTCGTGGGCCGACGGTTGGGACCTGCTGCTGACGCCGACGCTGGCCGAGCCGCCGATCCCACTCGGCGAGATCGCCAACGACCCGGCCAATCCCGCCGCCCCGCTGATCCGCAGCGGTCGGTGGGTGGCCTTCACGCCACCGTTCAACATCAGCGGGCAGCCGGCGATCAGCCTTCCGTTGCACTGGACACCGGACGGGTTGCCCGTCGGTGTGCAGCTGGTCGCCGCCTACGGCAGGGAGGACGTGCTGTTGCGCGTCGCCGCCCAGCTCGAGCTGGCCTCGCCGTGGGCGCACCGCCGGCCGCCCACGACACAGGAGTAGGGCCGGGGTCGGCAAGGGGCCGGCACGGCCACGGCCACGGCCATGCGGCCGGGCAGCGATGGCGTGGCTGATGCCGCGGTACGTTGCGCCGATGATCAGCCGAATCGAACCACCGGCCACGGCGACCGAGCGAGATCTGCTCGTCGCCTTCCTGGACTACTACCGAGCCACGTTGCAGATCAAGGCGCAGGGGCTGACCGACGAGCAGGCGAGCATGCGCAGTTGCCCGCCGAGCGAGCTGACGATCGTCGGGCTGATCCGCCATTCGGCCGAGGTCGAGCGCTACTGGTTCGACACGTGGTGGCGGGATGTCGAATCCGCGGAGCTGTACAGCACCGCAGCCGAGCCCGCCGGCGACCTGCTGTTCAGCGGCACGGTGTCGCTGTCCGACGCGCTGGCCACCCTGCGCGCCGAGATCGCCCGCAGCCAGGAGAGCATCGCCGGCGTCACCGACCTCGACCTGCTCGCCCGGCACGCCCCGGTCGCGCAAGTCGCCGGGCAGCCGGCGAGCTGGCAGCCAAGCCTGCGTTGGATCTTGATCCATCTGGTCGAGGAGTACGCCCGGCACTGCGGCCACGCCGATCTGCTGCGCGAAGCGATCGACGGCGAGACGGGCGACTGAAGGGCACGCGGCCCTAGCGTGCGCCCGGGTCGGTCGCGGCGTCGATCAGCGCCAGCAGCTCGGCCCGGCGGAGCTTGCCACCGGTCGTTCGCGGGATCGCCGCGACCCTGACGAACCGAACCGGACGCTTGTAACCGGCCAGCTGGGCCGCGCACGCGTCGCGCAGCGCGGCGTCGGGGTCGTGTG
>CAZMHG010000144.1:0-6814 GCA_964565975.1 uncultured Ilumatobacteraceae bacterium
GCGGGCGATGGTGCACGCACTGCAGTCCCGCGACCACACCGTGGCGATGACCGGTGACGGGGTCAACGACGTGTTGGCGCTGAAGGACGCCGACTGTGGTGTGGCGATGGCCTCGGGGAGCGAGGCCACCCGCGGCGTCGCCCAGCTGGTGCTGATGGACAGCAACTTCTCGGCGCTGCCGCCGGTGGTCGCCGAGGGCCGGCGGGTGATCAACAACATCGAACGCGTCGCCAGCCTGTTCCTGGCCAAGACCACGTACTCGCTGATCCTGTCCCTCCTGGCCGGCGTGTTCGCCTTCTCCTACCCGCTGCGGCCGGTGCACCTCACCCTGCTGAGCTGGTTCACGATCGGCGTTCCGGCGTTCTTCCTCGCGCTCGAACCGAACGACGAGCGCGTGCACCACGGCTTTCTGTCCCGGGTGCTGCACCGCTCCGTGCCGGCCGGCACGGTGATCGCCCTGCTGTCGTTGGCCGTGTACGAGCTCACCCAGCTGCACGAGCACGCCTCCAGCGCCCAGGCCAGCGCGATGGCGGTGCTCACCGCCGGGTCGATCGGCGTGCTCTACCTGTCCCGGGTCGCCCGACCGCTCAGCCTGCGGCGCACCGCGCTGATCGCCGTGATGGCGAGCGCGTTCGCCCTGGCGTTCCTCGTCCCCGCCGGCCGCCGCTACTTCGAACTCCCTGCGCCCGCGTGGGGGCCCTACCCCTGGGCCGGGGCCGGGGTGGTGATCCCGTCCCCGCTGCTGCTCCTCGGCGAGGGGGCCCGCGGGCCGCAACGCGGCCCCCGCCCGGCGGGCGACGCGGCCGGCGCATCGCCCGCGCCGTCACCGGGCCACTCTTCCGTCACACGCTGACGCGCAGGACGCAGTCCCAGGCGGTGCGGGCGGGGTCGTCACCGTGGCCGTGCTCGGCAGGACCCGCGCCCACCACGCGCGCGACGCGGCCGGCGTGGACCACGGCGAAGCCGCGCGCCGGTGGCCTGGCGAGATCGGCGAGCAGATCCTCGGCAGTCATCAGCACCTCGGGTCGCTGCGGGCCGCCGGTGCCCTCGGTGAGGTTGGTCGAGTCGTGCGCGACCCACAACAGCGTCCCGCCCGGGGCGAGGGCGTCGAACGCGTTGCGCACTGCGACGGCGCGTTCGGGTGCCGCCAGTTGCAGGTAGGCGACGACCACCAGGTCCTGCGGCCGATCGGGGCGATAGGTGGTGGCGTCGGCGCACACCCAGTCGATCGCGTCAGGACCGACCGGGGGATCGGCTGCTGCGGCAAGTCGGCGTCCTGTGTCCAGCCCGACCTGGGCGAAGTCGACCGCGGTCACCCGCCAGCCGCGTTGGGCCAACCACAGCGCGTTGCGTCCCTCGCCGGCGCCCAGATCAAGTGCCGTGCCTGGTGTGAGGCCGGCGCAATGCTCGACGACGAACTGGTTCGGGGCGGTCGACCAGACCAGCTCGCTGGCCGCGTAACGGTCGTTCCAGTCGGCAGCGTCCACGGCTGCAGGCTATGCCTGGTGCGTCCGGCGCCGGGTCCCGGTGGGACATCGCCGGCGAACACGCGCGGGCGATGGACGCTGGACCCGGCCGGGTCCATGGTGGCGGAACCCGGCCGGGTTCAGGTCACTTGTTGGGTTGCGGCAGGGTCCGCAGGTACGGCTTGACGGTGTTCCAGCCGTTGGGGAACAGGCTCTTGGCCTCGTCGTCCGACACGGCCGAGCCGATGATCACGTCGTCACCGTCCTTCCAGTTGACGGGCGTGGCGACCTTGTAGTTGGCGGTCAGCTGCAGGCTGTCGATGACGCGCAGGATCTCGTCGAAGTTGCGCCCGGTCGAGGCCGGGTAGGTGATGATCAGCTTGACCTTCTTGTCGGGACCGACGACGAACACCGAACGGACGGTGAGCGTGTCGTTGGCGTTGGGGTGGATCATGTCGTACAGGTCGGCCACGCGACGGTCGGCGTCGCCGATCATCGGGAAGTTGACCGCGGTGCCCTGGGTCTCTTCGATGTCGCCTTCCCACCGGTTGTGCGAGGCCACGTCGTCGACGGACAGACCGACGACCTTGACGTTGCGCTTGTCGAACTCGGGCTTCAGCTTGGCCACGTAGCCCAGTTCGGTGGTGCACACCGGGGTGAAGTCCTTCGGGTGGCTGAACAGGATGCCCCACGAGTTGCCGAGCCACTCGTGGAAGGTGATCGTGCCCTGGGTGGTGTCGGCGGTGAAGTCCGGTGCGGTGTCGCCGATGCGGATCGACATGGTGTCTCCTTGGTTGATCAGTGAGTCGTGTGCGTCAGTGGCGCGTCTCGTGCGGGTGCGCTTCGCAGCAGCGTATCGGCGCCCGAGCGCAATTCCCGACTGAATGAGTCGGCATTGGACGCGTCGCCTTCCACGTTGCAATACGTGACCAATTGGTCACATAATGACGGCGTGCCGATCGCCAACTCGCCAGGGCCTGCGGGACGTCCCGCAGACGAGGTGCCCGGCGCCGACGCCGTGTTCAAAGCGCTGGCCGACCCGACGCGCCGGCGCCTGCTGGACGCGCTGTTCACCTGTGACGGGTTGTCCGCCGGCGCGCTGTGCGCACTGGTGCCCGAGATGTCCCGCTTCGGCGTGATGAAGCACCTCGGCGTGCTCGAGGGTGCCGGCCTGGTGATCACCCATCGGTCCGGTCGCACCAAGCTGCACTACCTCAACCCCGTCCCGATCGGGCAGATCGCCGACCGGTGGATCAGCAAGTACGCCCGGCCACTCACCACGGCGATGGTCGCCCTCGGCCGCGACCTGGAAGCCCGGCACTCCGCACCCGAAAGGACCTCCGCATGACCGCGCCAGCCCACGTGTACCAGCTCTTCATCCGCGCCACCCCCGAACAGGTGTGGCAGGCGATCACCGATCCGGAGTGGACCCAGCGGTACTTCCATGGCACCCGCCTGATCACCACGCTCGAGCCCGGCAGCCCGTATCGCTATGCGACGACCGACGCCACCACCGACGGCGCGGCGGGCACGATCGAGGCCGTCGAACCCGGTCGCCGGCTGTCGATGACCTGGGTCTCGTTGCACGACCCCGCGGCGTCCACCGAGCCGCCGAGCCGGGTGGAGTGGGAGATCGAACCGGCCGGCGACGGGCTGACCCGTGTCCGCCTGGTGCACCGCGACCTGGCACGCAGCCCGCGCACGTGGACCACGGTCAAGGACGGTTGGGTGTGGATCCTCGACGCGATGAAGACGCTGCTCGAGACCGGCCAGCCGTTGCCGGCGTGGACCAGCGGAGCGAGCACCGAGGCGGCCGCCTCGGCGGACGATGTCGCCGCCGAGTGGCATCGCACCCAGGCGATCGTGGCGAACAACTCGACCCACGAGATGTTCGCCGCCGAGCGCACGCCGGACAACGACGAGGAGATGCTCCGCCGTGCCTACGCCGCGGCATACCACTGGCAGCGTGCGGCACGGCGCACGCCGGCCAACGAAGCTCGCGCCCTGTACATGCTGGCCAGGGCGCACTGCCATGCCGGTGACGCTGCTGCGGCGACGCACTACGCCGAACGCGATCTCGCCGCGACGCTCGCCGCGGGCGACGACTGCGCCGACTTCGACCTTGCGTACGCGTACGAGGTCAACGCCCGCGCGGCTGCCCTGCGCGGCGACGAGGCGGCGGCGCACGACTGGTGGCGCCAGGCCAAGGCGGTGCCGATCGCCGACCCGGAGGACAAGGCGATCCTCGACGAGGACTTCGCCGACGCCCCCGTGTGACCTGGTCACACGAGGTGCCGCCGCCCGGCGGCGTCCCGCAATCTGCCGGATGGCACCGCCGCGTCTACGGTGACGATCGATGAAGGCCGTGATCTGCACCCAGTTCGGACCGCCGGAGAACCTGGTCGTCGAGGACGTCGAAGCGCCGCTGCCCGCACCGGGCCAGCTGTTGATCGACGTCGCCGCGGCTGCGGTGACGTTCCCCGACACGCTGATGCTGGAGGACAAGTACCAGTTCAAGCCGGGCCTGCCGTACACCCCAGGGACCGAGGGCGCGGGTGTGGTCGCCGGCCTCGGCGAGGGTGTCGAGGGCTGGGCGATCGGTGACCGTGTCCTGGGCAGCCTGGGCGTCTCGGGCGCGTTCGCCGAGCAGATGGTCATCCCCGCATCGTCGGCGCGGCGGCTTCCGCAGAATGTCGCGTTCGAGGCCGTGACCGGACTCAACTATGCGTACGGGACCACGCTGTACGGCCTGCGCTACCGCGCCGGCTTGCGGCCGGGCGAGACGCTGCTGATCACCGGCGCGGCCGGTGCCGTCGGCCTGTCCGCGGTCGAGATCGGCAAGCTGATGGGTGCCCGGGTGATCGCCGCCGCGTCGAGCGACGAGAAGCTCGCGCAGTGCCGCGCCAGCGGGGCCGACGAGACGATCAACTACTCGACCGAGAGCCTGAAGGACCGGGCCAAGGACCTGACCGGCGGCAAGGGCGTCGACGTGGTCTACGACTGCGTCGGCGGCCCGATGGCCGAGCAGGCGCTGCGCTCGATCGGCTGGGAGGGCCGGTTCCTGGTGATCGGATTCACCGCCGGGATCCCGTCGATCCCGTTGAACCTCGCCCTGCTGAAGAGCTGCCAGATCATCGGCGTGTTCTACGGCGCGATGGCCGCCCGCGAGCCGGACAAGAGCGCCGAGATCACCGATCAGTTGATCGGGTGGGTCGCCGACGGCAGCCTCACCCCGCACGTCGCCGGCCGCTATCCGCTGGAGCGGGCGGGCGAGGCCCTGCGGGCGATGATCGACCGCACCTCGATCGGCAAGCTCGTCGTTACACCCTGATCGGCGGCCGGCCGGCCGCAGGCCTGGTGGATCAGCCGTCGCGCGGCAGCAGCAGCACGCGCGCGTCCCACGCGCCCAGGCCGATCGTGTGCTCCACGCGCTCGCCGGAGATCGCATCGGTGCATGCGGCCGGCACGGCGACGTCGGCGGGATCCCACGACCAGTTGTGGATCACCGCGATCCGCCGACCGGCGCCGCCCGCGGAGGTTGACGTGGACACGGTGACCGACGCGGGCAGGTCCCAGTCGATCACCGGCGCGGGCGAGATCTGGCGGGCGAGCCACTCGGCAGCCGCCTGATCCGGTACGCAGCCGACGATCGTGATCCGGCCGGCGCCGACGCGGCGCGTGGTCATCGCCGCCCAGTTGCCGTAGTGCGGGTGGTCGTAGCGGGCGATCACGTCGGCGCGGTCGGCGACGAGCAGTTCGCCGATCGCGGTGGCGTGCCCTGGCGCGCCGCGCAGTGCAACCGGTTGATGCAGCGCGGCGGCCTCGTCGAACCACACGCCGGCCGCCGCGGACAACCGGCCGGGCTGGCGGCCAAAGCGCGGGCAGGCTTCCTCGTCGGCGTACCCGGTGCGCGGTCCGGCGACGAGGTGCCCGCCGGCGCTGGCGTACTCGACTAGGAAGTCGAGGTCGGCGTCGGCCGCAGCGAACAGGCCCGCGGCGATCAGCACCGGATAGCTCGCCGCGGCCTGCGCTGCGGACAGCGCACCGCCGCGGGTCGGCAGCAGTTGCTGGGGCCGCACGATGCGCGTCTGGCGCTTGGCGTCGAACAGGCCACGGGTGAACGCGCTCTGGATCACCCGGTACGCCTCGGGGTCGGTCCAGCCGCCGGGCCCGGCGAACGGCGCCTGCGCACTGAGCGCGAACTTGCTGTCCGAGTCCCACAGCACGGCGACGTCGAAGTCCGGTTCGGCGTCGGCGAACACCTCGCCGGCGGCGGCGATCTCGGCACCGATCCGGGCGATCTCGCGGTAGGCCCGGCCCGGGATGCCGCTGTGCGGGATCACCCCACCCCAGAACGCTTCGGCACCGAAGTGCAGCGTGGCCCACTGCCAGTACTCGATCATCCGCGCACCCCGGGCGATCAACAGCCAGGCGATCTGGCGCCACTGCCCGTCGAACGGCGACTCGTTCATCGGGGCGAAGCCGATCGCCCCGGCGTTGGTCTCGGTCACGAGGAACGGCGCCTGGCGCGACGAGTACATCAAGTCGCCGAGGTCCCGCACCGCCCAGGTGCCGCGCTGGACCCAGCCCATCGGACCCGACGAACGCGGCGCGTCGTTGGGGTGGGCGAGCGCCTCTTCCATCTCGTAGTAGGCGTTGCCCGCGGCGACGTCGAGGCTCGCCGCCAGGTCGACGTCCTCGACGCCGGGTTGCTCGTAGGACACGCAGGTGGTGATGAACGGGCCCTCGCCGACGATCCCACGGACGATCGCCGCCTGCCAGGCGATGTAGTCGGAGACGAGGCGCGCTTGGAAGCGGCGCCAGGCAAGGTCGTACTGCGGCTGGAAGTTGCCGTCGGGCCGCCACAGATCGGCCCACGTCGACAGCCGGTGGGACCAGTAGACCAGTCCCCACGCGGCGTTCAGCCGCTCGACGGTCCCGTAGCGGCCGCGCAGGTGATCGACGAAGCGCTGGAAGACGCCTTCGTTGAACATCAGCTGCAGCCCCGGCTCGTTGTCGACCTGATAGCCGACGATTGCCGGATGGTCCCGGTAGCGGCCGACGACGTTGCGGATCACGCGCTCGGCGTGGAACAGAAACGCCGGATGGGTGACGTCCATCTCCTGGCGCGCACCCCAGCCGCGGCGCACACCCGTCGCCGTCTCGACGGCGATCTCCGGGTGCTTGCGGGCCAGCCACGGCGGCACGGCGTAGGTGGGCGTGCCGAGGATCACGCCGATCCCGCGGGCGTGCGCGCCGTCGAGCACAGGCTGCAGCCAGTCGAGGTCGAACTCGCCGTCGGCCGGCTCCCACGTCGACCACACCGACTCGCCGACGCGGATCACGGT
>CAZMHG010000145.1:0-6803 GCA_964565975.1 uncultured Ilumatobacteraceae bacterium
GATCCTCGCCCGGCCGTTGCTGTCCCGCCTTGGCGAGCACTACGGGATGCGCCGTCTGATGATCGGTGGCGGCGTGCTTGCGACCACCGCGACGGTTGCGTCGGCGTTCGTCGGCCACCGCTACCTGCTGCTGCCGTTCCGTGCGATGCAAGGCATCGGTGAGGCCTTCTTGTTCGTCGGTGGCTCCTCGCTGATCGCCCGCGCCGTGCCGCCGCGGCGCCGCGCCGAGGCGGCGAGCTACTACTCGGTGGCGATCTTCGTCGGGATCGGCATCGGCCCGTTGCTGACCGACGGCCTGGTGCGCAACGGGCGGTACCGGGCCGCGTTCGCCGTCGCCGGCGGTCTGGCCGCCCTGTCGGCGGTGGCCGCCGCCGCCGGTCCCGACGACCCTCCTGCGGTTCGATCGCGTGCCGCCCAGGTGGGGCGTGCCCGCCGCGGTCCGGTCTTCCACCCCGACGCGTTGCTGCCGGGCGTGACGTTGGGCATCGGCATCGCCGCATGGGTGCCGTTCAACCTGTTCATCGTGCTGCACTCCGCCGAGGTCGGGTTCAGCAGCTCGGCGGTGATCTTCGTCGTCTACAGCGTGTCGTGCCTGCTGATTCGGATCAGCTTCGCCCGACTCCCCGAGCGGCTCGGCCTGGCGCGCACGACCAGCCTGGCGATGTCCGGCGTCGGCGCGGCGATGGCGGTGTTCGCCTCGTGGCCGACGCGGGCCGGCGTGCTGGTCGGCACGCTCGTGCTCTCCTTCGGCGTGTCACTGCTGTATCCGGCGCTGGCAGCGATGGCGACGCGGCGTGTGCCCGAGGACGAGACCGTCCGGCTGATGTCGAGCTTCACGATGTTCTTCGAGCTCGGAGGCGTGGTCGGCGGCCTCACGTTCGGGCTGATCGCCGACCTCACCAGCCGGCGCGGCGCGTTCGCCGGTGCGGCCGTGCTCGCCGTGTTCGGGCTGGGCTTCGTCCGCCTGGTCGCCGCACCGCGACTGGCCCGGCGGACCGCACCTTCCGGAGTCGCCTCAGCGGTGGCCGGGCCCGACGGCTGCGGCCAGTAGCCCGAGCCCGACGAACACCCCGCCCGACACCCATCGGCGCACGAAGGGCAGCCGGCGCGAATCGACGAGACGCTGCCCGAGGCGGCTGGCGAGCAACGCGCAGGCGCCGTTGTACACCGACGCCATCGTCACGAACAGCAGCCCGAGCACCAGCGATTGCGCGACGGCATGCCCGCTGTGCGGGTCGATGAACTGCGGGAAGATCGACAGGAAGAACATCGACGTCTTCGGGTTGAGCACGTTGACCAGCACGCCCTGGCGGAACACGTGCCGTGTGGCCGGGACGTCGCCGCCGCCCAAGGCGCTTGCCGGGCTGCTCATCGTGCGGATCCCGGTGACGATCAGGTAGACCACGCCGGCCCACTTGACTGCCGCGAACACCGCGGCCGAGGTGGCGATGATCGCCGACAGGCCGAGCGCCGCGGCCGTCGCCTGGATCAGATCGCCGACCTCCAGACCGGCGACCGCGGCGACGCCGACTTGTCGCCCGCCGACCACGGCGCGATTGACGATGAACAGCACGGCCGGCCCGGGGATCAGCAGCAGGACGAGTGCGGCCGCGGCAAAGGTGACCAGCGCGTGGGCAGACGGCACGGCCGGCGACTGTACCGGCCGAGCGCTCGATGGGTCGGGCCAATTCGTGACGGCAGAATGCAGCGGTGAACGAGGAGACCCAGGATCGCGACGGCGACCAGATCGCCGTCGCCGCCGGCTGGATCGCGGCGGCGCGCCGGATCGTCGTGCTCAGCGGCGCCGGCCTGTCCACGGATTCGGGCATCCCCGATTTCCGTGGGCCGAACGGGCTGTGGACCAAGAACCCCGACGCCGAGCGGGCGTCGACGTTGACCGAGTACCTCGGCGACGCCGCCCTGCGCCGCCGGACGTGGCACAACCGGCTCGACGCGCCGGTGCTCAGCGCACGGCCCAACGCTGGACACCTGGCGATCGTCGAACTGGGGCATCGCGGCCAGCTCGAGGCGATCGTCACCCAGAACGTGGACGGGCTCCACCAAGCCGCGGGCAGCGACCCGGCACACGTGATCGAGGTGCACGGGACGGCGCACTGGACACGTTGCTGGCAGTGCGCCGACCGGCGGCCGATGAGCGATGCGCTGCAGCGGGTCCGCGCCGGGGTGCCCGACCCGCCGTGTCTGGTGTGCGGCGGGATCCTGAAGAGCGACACGATCCTGTTCGGGCAGTCGTTGATCCCCGAGGTGATCGACGCGGCGATGGATGCTGCCGACCGGGCCGACCTCGTCCTGGCGGTCGGCTCTAGCCTGTCCGTGTTCCCGGTGGCCAACCTGGTGCCACGGGCCCGGGCCGCCGGTGCACGCGTCGTGATCGCCAACGCCCAGCAGACCGGCATGGACCGCTACGCACACGCACTGCTGCGTGGTGCGCTCAGCGACACCCTGCCGCGCCTTGTCGCCGCGTAGCGGCGCGCCGTGGGGTCAGCCGCGGTGGCCGGCGCGGATCGCCTGCTCGCGACGCGCCCGCGCATCGGCGCGCTTGGCCTCCTTGGCCGCACGGCGACGGTCGCGCACGTCGTCGTCGGCCACCTTCGGCGCCAGCACGACGACCTCGCGCGGCTGGACGGCCGGCAGACCGAACTCGCCGTCGCCCTTCAACAGACCGATCAGCATCGGTGACGCGGCAGCCTCACCCGCGACGGCCGAGGCGAGCATCAGGCGGATGGTGGGAACGCCGTGCGTCTCGACCAGCGCCGGTGTGACCGCCAGCAGTTGCTCCTCGCTCGGGTTGTCGGCATGCTCGCCGAGCGCGGTGATGCACGCGGCAAGCGCCGGATCGGTCATCACCGTGCTGATCTGCTCGAGCTGCCCCGACACCTTGCCGCGCGCCGCGGCGGCACGCAGCGCGTGGATGCGCTCGGCCTGATCGGCGAACGCGTCCCGCGCCCCGGCCAAGCGGTCGAGCGACTCGACGTGACCTTCGGGGAGGGTGACGAGCAACGCGCCCATCTCGTCGTCGTCCATCGCCGAGAACGCCCGGTCCAACAGGGCCAGCGCGGCGAGACGGGTCTTCATCTGGTTGCTCATATCGGCCGACCAGGCTACCGGTGGCCGCGCACAGGAGCGAGCGTCAGGACCCGGCCGGGCCGGTCGCGCAGACGTCGCGGTCCCAGTTCGCTGCGGGTCGGGCCAACCCGAGGTGCTCGCGCAGGGTGGAACCCTCGTACTCGGTGCGGAACAGCCCGCGCCGCTGCAGCTCTGGGATCAGCATCGAGCAGACCGACTCGCATCCTTCGGGCATGTACGGCGGCGACACCACCCAGCCGTCGCACGCGCCCGAGGTGAACCACTCCTCCATGTAGTCGGCGACGTCGGCCGCGGTGCCGACCACGGTGGAGTGCCCCATGGTGCGGGCCCGATTCATGATCATCTCGCGCAGCGTCGTCTGCTGTTCCTCGACGACCTTGTACAGGAACGGGTAACGGCTGGTGTAGATGTTCGGCAGCTTGACCTCGCTCGGGTGCTTCAGCCGATCGAACGGGATCGGTTCGTCCAGGTCGAGGCCGTCCAAGCTGGTGCCCAACCCGGCGGCAAGGGACCGGCGGAAGTGCTCGGGATTCACCAGGCTGTCCAACTCCGCGGCGATGCTCGCGGCCTCGGCGCGGTCCGCAGCGACGATCGGCACGATGCCGGGCATCACCTTCAGCTGGTCTGCGGTGCGACCGGCGGCGACGGCTTGCGCCTTGAGGTCGTCGTAGAACCTCTTGGCACCAGCCAGTTCCGGCTGCACGGTGAAGATCATTTCGGCGTGCGAGGCGGCGAAGTGCACGCCAGAGGTGGATTGTCCGGCCTGGGCCAGCACGGGCCAACCCTGCGGCGAGCGGTTGATCGGCAGGGGACCCTCGACGTGGAAGTACTCGCCGTCGAAGTCGGCGCGCCGGACGCGCTTCGGATCGGTCCACACACCACTGGCGCGGTCGGCGACCACGGCGTCGTCGGCCCAGCAGTCCCACAGGGACCGTACGACGGCGAGGTACTCGTGTGCCCGGCGGTAGCGCTCGTCGGCATCGGGCAGGGAGATGCCGAACTGTTCCTCGCCGTCGGCGGAGGTGACGATGTTCCACCCGATTCGGCCACCGGTGATGTGATCGAGGCTGGAGAACACGCGGGCAACGGTGTGCGGCGGTACGAACGTGGTCGACGCGGTCGCGACGAACCCCAGCTTCTCGGTGCGTGCGGCAAGCGCGGCAGCGAGCGTGAGCGGTTCGTACCCCACCATGTGCGGCAGGGTCACGTCGGGGACCTGCAGGTTGTCGGCCATGAACATCGCGTCGAACTTGGCGGCCTCCGCCATCTGGGCGGCGCGGGTCGGCAGCTCGAGGCTCCACAGCTTCTCGACACCGCTCGTCGGCCGGCGCCACGCCCACACCGAGCGGCCCATCGGGCTGTAGAACAGTGCGAGGTTCATCTGGTTCATGGCACGCCTCCCGGGCGTCGACGAATCGGTGGATCGGATGGGCAATCGCCGTGTCGGCTCACGTCGACTCGCCGGCAGGGTAGAACTCGGTCTCGATGCGCCGCTCGGCGGCGTCCATCGCCGCGGTCACGCCGGGACGGCGCCGGGCGGCGCGGAGCAACGCAAGGTTGTCCGTCACGTGCTGCTGGGGGAGCGCGCCCAGTGCTGCCACGTATGCGGACGTGATCTCGTCGAGGCCGGCGCGGTCGTCGGCGAGGTCGGACACGACACCCAGCGTGTGGGCGCGCACGGCGCTCAGCCGCATCCCGAAGATGCCCGCCCGGACGAGTTCGGCGAAGCCGATCTCGTTGGTGAGCGGGAGTACGCCCATCGGCGGTTTGCCGAACAAGGTGCGCGGCTCGACGAAGAACGCGGTGCGGGTGGCCAGAACCAGGTCGGCGTCGATCGCCAGTTGCATGCCGAGCCCGATCGCCGCTCCGTTGACGGCTGCGATGACCGGCTTCGGGAAGCCGAGGCTCAGCGAGGTCTGGTTGTGCACGGCGCCGGGTTCGAACGGTGTGTCCGCCGAGTGCACCAGCGTCAGGTCCGCGCCGGCGCAGAAGTGCCGCTCACCGTCACCGGTGAGAACGGCGACGCGCACGGCGTCGTCGGCGGCGGCCATCTCCCAGCACTCGGCCAGGCGCTGGATCATCGCGTACGTCAGCGAGTTGGCGCGGCCCGGATTCGAGATCGTGATCCGGGCCGCGCCGGCGTCGACGCGATAGAGGATGTCTCCTGAGGTGTCCACAACAGCGGTGCTCACCCGGCGGTGCGCTGCGGATCAGATCCGGCTGGGCAGCTTGCGCGTCGACTCCTCGCGGAAGCGGGTCGTGCGGTGCACCGGGTCCTTGTCGAGTTCGGGGATGACGTAGCGGCCGAACGTGTCGATGATCTCCAGCGCCGTCTCCTGGGGCAGTTCGTACGGCATCGTGAACATCAGCTGATCGACGCCCATCGCCTCGATCTTGCGGATCTGGGCGACGACCTCTTCGGGGTCTCCGCACATGCCGCGGCCCTCGGCGATGACCCGATCGACGTCCTCGAGCGTCGGATCCTTGATCTGCTCGGGCCAGTAGGGGATGCCCTCGGGCCGCTGGAACGTGTCGTGCAGGTGGTACACGAGGCTGTCGTAGTACCCCGTGCGCATCTCGGTGTAGACCTGCCGCGCCCGCTTGCCGTCAGGCAGGCACAGTCCGCGGTAGCCGAGCATCACGTTGTCGTTGACGTACAAGCCGATCGGCTTGGCGTCGCCGATCGTGTTCTTGTAGGCCTCGACGCAGGACGCCATGTTGTAGATGCTGCCGACGAAGAACCCGAGCACACCCATGCCCAGGCGGGCGGCCTTCTCGTACGTCGGCGGGTTGCCGGCCGCGACCCACATCGGCGGGTGCGACTTCATGTACGGCTTGGGGATCACATCGCGAGCCGGCATCTGGAAGTACTTGCCGTCGAACGAGTAGTCCGGCCGCTCCCACATCTTCAAGAACTCGGGCATCACCTCGTCGAAGATCTCTTTCGTGATCTGCGAGTTCGGGATGCCGAAGGTGCCCAGTTCGTACGTCCCCGCGCCTCGTCCCGTGCCCCACTCGAAGCGCATGTTCGAGATGTGGTCGAGCATCGCGACGCGCTCGGCGGTGCGTACCGGATGGTTCACCTGGGGCAGCGGGTTCATGATCGCCGCGCCGAGATGGATGCGCTCGGTCCGCGCCGCCAGGTACGCCAGGAAGATCTCGGGGGTGGCCAAGTGCGAGTAGGCGGCCAGCGAGTGGTGCTCCGACGTCCAGATGTACTTGAACCCGGCCTTGTCCGCTGCCTCGCCGATCTCCAACGCGCCCATGATGGCGGTGTGCTCCGCCTCGGGGTCGGTCTCCCAGCGCCATTCCGGCACCGCCGCTTGGCAGAAAATTCCGAACTCCATCGGTCAACCCCTCCGTCTCGTACGCGAATCGCAACCCGTGGACTCGCGGCGCCACACCCGGGCTCGGGCTGGCTTCCCCGGGCGACCACCCTACTCCCAATCTAATGCGTGCGCAAGCAATCCTTTTCCCGACCGACGTGCCGGGAGCACCCGACCGCACGGATGTGGCACGGCGGAGACGGATACCGCACGGCGGAGACGGACGTGGCAGGGCGGAGAAGGATGTGGCAAGCCGGGAAGTCGTCGGGCGAACCCGTGACACAGTCGGCAGTCCTCTGGCATGATGCGTGCGCACGCATCATGCGCCGACGCGCAGAAAGGGAGGTCCGATGGGATCGCTCGATGGAC
>CAZMHG010000146.1:0-6796 GCA_964565975.1 uncultured Ilumatobacteraceae bacterium
AGTCGCCGACCATCGCCCGGTAGCGCGGTTCGAACACGTTGAGCGGGAGGACCTCGCCGGTCAGCAGCACCGTGCCGAGCGGGAACATCGCCAGGCGGCTCATCGGCCGCGCCGGTGCATCGTGTACCGGTACATCTGCTCGAGGGCGGTGACCGCCCGGTTGCCGCTGGGGTAGCACACGCGGCCGGTGGCACGCACGGCGGCCGGGCCCGGGTTAGCCGGGTCGGCCACCGCCAGCTCCGTGCACACCAGGACGGGCTTGCGATGGGTGTCGCTGGCAGCCGCCGCGGCCTCGGCGTAGCGCCGGTCCTGCCGCTCGTGGTACTCGACGATGCGCGCCAACCCATGGTCCGGGTAGAACGGGCCGTCGCGCATCAGCCGCGCCTGGTTGCTCTGGATGCCGAGGCCGAGCAGGATCACCGCGTCCACCGCGGGATGCCCGGCGACCAGGTCGAGCAGTTCGGGCACGGTGTCGCGGGTTTCGCCGCCGGCCAGGTCGATCGGGTTGTTGCGGCTCCAGCGGGGCGGCAGCAGACCATCGATCGCCGCGCCGAGGTCGGCGGGGAGGTCGATCAGGCGGAGCAGCCCGCCGGCGTGGATCGCGTCGCTGGTGACCACACCCCACCCGCCCACCGTGGTGAGCACGACGACGTCGGGGCCGGCCGGCAGCGGCTGGGTGGCGAAGGTCGCGGCGATCTCGAACGCCTCCTCGATCGTCGCCGCACGGGTCACCCCCGCCTGCCGGCAGACACCGTCGAAGATCGCGTCGTCCGTGCCGAGCGCGCCCGTGTGGCTGGCAGCAGCCCTCGCTCCGCCGGAGGTCGCGCCGCCTTTGACGACGACGAGCGGTTTCACCGCGGCAGCCGCCGAGCAGCTGCGCAGTAGCGCGCGACCGTCGGTGACGCCCTCGACATAGGCGAGCGAGACGCTGGTGGCCGGGTCCGTGGCGTACCACGACAGGACGGCGGTGGGGTCCAGCGCGGCGGCGTTGCCGGCGGAGATCGCCCGGCTGATGCCGACGCCGGTCTGGCGCGCGTAGTTGAGGAACGACGACACGAAGTTGCCGCTCTGGCTGACGACGGCGATCGATCCGGCCGGCGGGTACGGAGCGACGATCTGCGCGCACAGCCCGGCCGGCGGGCTGACCAGTCCCTGGCCGTTCGGCCCGGCGAGCAGGATGCCGACCTCGTCGGCGACCGCAACCAACCGCTGCTGGGCGATGCGCCCCTGCTCGCCCGACTCGCCATAGCCGGCGGTGGTGACGAACGCGGCGCCGATGCCGCGCGCTGCGGCGTCGCGCAGCAACTGCTCGTTGGCCGACGCGGGCGTGCACACGACGAGCAGGTCGGCGGCGCCGGCAGGCACCTCGCCCAGCCCGGTGACCGTGCGGATGCCGAGGACCTCGTCACCCTGCAGGTTGGTGGCGAACACCGCACCGGGGTAGCCGCTGGCGAGCAGGTTGTGCAGCGCGACGAAGCCGAACTTCCCCGGGTGCGCGCTGGCCCCGGCGACGACCACTCCGCGTGGTTCGAACAACGCCCGGAACTGCTCGTCGGTGTACCGCGAACGGCCGGGTGGACCCGCCGCGCTCGCTGCCGGCGCCACGTCGAGCTCCACCAGCGCGTCGACGGCGACCGGCGCGCCGTCCGGCGTGACGATCAGCGGGTTGACGTCGATGCTGGCGATGTCCGCACGCTCGGCGGCAGCCGCGCTGAGACCGAGCAACACGCCGGCCAGTGCGTCGCGGTCGACGGCCGCCTCGCCGCGGAACGGTTCGAGCAGCCGCCTGGTGCGCAACTGGTCGATCATCGCCGCGGCATCGGCACGGCTGATGGGGACCGGGCGGAACACGACGTCGGCCACGGCTTCGGCCAGCACGCCACCGACGCCGAGCATCACGTTCGGCCCGAACTGCGGGTCGCGCACCACGCCGGCGATCAGCTCGCGTGCTCCCGTGACCATCGGCGCGACGAGCAACGAGACGTCGCCGTCCTCGGGCGTCGCCGCTGCCCGTAGCGCAGCAGCGGCATCGCGCACCGCCGCGTCGCCGAGCACGCGCAAGCGGACCAGTCCGCGTTCGGTCTTGTGGGCGATGCGGTCGCCGCACAGCTTGAGCACGACCGGCCCGCCGATGCGGCCCGCGGCGGCGACGGCCGACTCGGGGTCGGCGACCTCGGCCTGCGCGGCGAAGGGCACCCCGTAGTGCGCCAGCAGCGCCTTGGACGCGGCCTCCGACAGGGTCCGACCGGACGGCGTGTGGCTCATCCGCCGCGCCCCGCCGGGTTGGCAACCACGTTGCCCGCCGGGCTGGCAACCACGTTGTACGTCAGCATGCTGCGCGCGATTACCCGGCCCGTGGTGGCGGCGACGGCCTCGGACTCGCAGAACACCGTGCTGCGTCCACGGCGCACGATCCACCCTTCGGCCACGGCGTCGTCGGCGATCAACGCGGCCATGAACTGGACGTGCATGTCGACCGTCGCGAAGCGGGTGTCCCGCGGGTACGCCTGGCCGACCACAGGGACGACGACGGTGTCGAGCAGCGAGGCGATCGCCCCGCCGTGGACCACGCCGCCGGGCTGTTCCAGCTCCTTGCGGAACGCCAGGCGCATCCGGCAGTAGTCGGTGCGCACGTCCTCGATCTCGACGCCGAGGAACTGTTGGAAGAAGGGCTCGTCGCGGTCGCCGAACTTGGACCACCGACGCCGGGTCGCCTCGTCCAGCTCGGGGAAGCTCGCCGCTCTGGTCGGTCGTGCGGTCACGATCGACGACGGTAGCGGGCGGGGCTTGCGCAGGGCTCGCCCTATGGGGCGAGGGCACGCAGGAAGAACGACACGACGTGGTCGCGTCGGCGGGCGAGCGCCGCCGGCGCAAGCGGGTCGGCGTCGAGCAGTCCGCCCAGGAACGGAGCATCGGAGAAGTAGGTCAACAGCGCGCCATACCCGGTGAGCAGAAGCTGCTGGGCGTCGTGGCGGCGGAAGCTGCCGGCGTCCATCTCGCGCTCCAAGAAGGCGACGGCGCGGTCCCACAACGGCCGGATCGTCGCCGCCAGGTCGATGCCGAGGTGGGCGCCGCCGTCGATCGCCTCACGGCGCATCAGGCGCACGAAGTCGGGCTGGTCGGCGAAGAAGTCGAACCCGGCACCGAGAACCTGTTCGACCTTCGTCCACCCGTCCTGCTCGGGCGTGACGACGGCGATCACCCGTTGGACCCATTCGCCGAGGAGCGTCTCGAACACCTCGCCGTACAGCGCTTCCTTGCTGGCGAAGTGGTGCAGCAGGCTGGGGCGGCGGATCCCGACACCGGCGGCGATGTCGTTCAACGACGTGCCGTCGTACCCCGACTCGGCGAAGCACACCAGGGCCTCGGCCAGGATCAGCTCGCGGGTGGAGGGTTGCTCAGCGGCCGGCCCCATCGGCGCCGATGATACGCGCCAGGTCTGCCGGCGCGCCGACGACGTCCTCGCGCCGCGAGTCACGTCGCTCGCCGATGGGGGTCGCTCGCTCACCGCTGGCAGCTGTCCGTGACCGATCCTGGGCTGTCGGTAGCGTGATCGCCGATGCCGTCGTTGCGCGCCGACCGGGTCCTGCGCCCCGACGGCTCGCTGGCGCCCGGGGTCGTCCACTGGGACGGCGACACGATCGTCGCGGTGGCCGACGCGGCCGGCCCTGGCGACGGTTCGGTGCTGGCACCGGGGTTCGTCGACGTGCAGGTCAACGGGATCGGCCGGTTCGACGTCGCGGTGGCCGACGGCCGCGAGTGGGACGCGCTCGGCTCGCTGCTGCTCGCCCAGGGCGTCACGTCGTGGTGCCCCACGCTGATCACGATGGACCGTGCGGGGTACGCACCGGCGCTCGCCCGGATCCGGTCGGCGATGGCCGCGCAGCGCCCCGGCACGGCCACGATCATCGGCGCCCACCTCGAAGGTCCCAACCTGGTGGTGCCCGGCGCCCATCCGCGCCACTTCCTGCGCCCGATCGACCTCGACTGGTTGGGCACGCTCCCCGACAACGTCGCGCTGGTCACCCTCGCGCCCGAGCTGGACGACGCTGCAGCGGCGACCGGCCTGCTCACGCGGCGCGGCGTCATCGTGTCCCTCGGGCACACCGCGGCCGACGCGCAGCACATCGACGCCGCCGTGCAGGCCGGCGCGTCGATGGTCACGCACTTGTTCAACGCGATGACCGGGTTGCACCACCGCTCGCCCGGCGTCGCCGCCACGGTGCTCGGCGACAGCCGGCTGGCCAGCGGGCTGATCGCCGACGGCGCCCACGTCCACCCGCGCATGGTCGGCCTCGCCGCGCGCCTGCTGGCGCCCGATCGGCTGGTGCTGGTGACCGACGCCGTGGCGTGGGAGGTCGCCAACCTCGGCGACGGCGAGACGTTGCAGATCGTCGACGGTGCACCGCGACTGGCCGACGGCACCCTCGCCGGGTCGATCCTGACGATGGATCGGGCCGTGCGCCTGTGCGTCGGCGCGGGCGTCCCGCTGGCCGCGGCGCTGGCCGCGGCGAGCACCAACCCGGCACGCGTGATGCACCTCGGCGATCGCGGCGTGCTCGATCCCGGCCGGCGCGCCGACCTCGTCCTGCTCGGCCCCGACCTGCAGGTGCGCGCCACGGTGGCCGCCGGGCATCACGCGCACCCGGCCTGACTCGTCCCGCCGGCACGGGACGGGCGAGACGGGCGACGGGACGGGACGGGCGTGGGTACCCTCGGGTGATGCAGATCGTGTCAGCGCTGTTCGTCGAGAACTTCGAGATGCGTCAGGCGCCGGGCGGGGCGACCAGGATCGACCTGACCGGGGCGTTCTTCTCGATCGCCGCCCCATCGCCGGCGCCGGTCACGATCAGCCCGCACCTCGTCATGCTGATCTTCTGCGCGCCGGGTGAGCGGGGCAACGGCGTGGCCGAGGTGATCGTCCGCCGGGGCCTGGACGACGACAGCGAACAGCTCGCCCGCAACGTCAGCCCGTTCCAGGTGGAGCCGGGCAAGTTCACCTACCGACTGGTCAGAGCAGAGATCGACTTCCCCGACTACGTCCAGGTCTTCGCCCACTGCCGGGTCGACCACGGGCCATGGCACGTCGTCCCGTTGACCCTGCTCCCGCCGCTCGGCTGACGGCCGGTGGCAGCCCCGGCGCCGGCGAACGTGGCCACTACAGTCGACCGCGTGCCCACCACGCTGCCGCCCGACGTCGACCGCCAAGCCATCGCCCTGATCCGTGGCTTCGCCATGGACGCGCCGCTGTACGCCAAGAGCGGGCACCAGGGCACGGCGATGGCACTCGCCCCGCTCGGGCACGTGCTGTACAGCCGGGTGATGACGCACGACCCCAAGCGCCCCGACTGGGCCGACCGCGACCGGTTCATCCTGTCCAACGGGCACGCCTCGATCCTGCTGTACTCGCTGCTGTACCTCAACGGCTACGGCCTGCAACTCGACGACATCAAGGCCTTCCGCAGCTGGGAGTCGGCCACGCCGGGGCACCCCGAGGCGGGCCACACGCCCGGCGTCGAGGTGACCACGGGTCCGCTGGGGCAGGGCATCGCCAACGCCGTGGGCATGGCCGTCGCCGCCCGGCGGCTGCAGACCCAGTTCGGTCCGGCCGTGCAGAACCACCACATCTGGGTGCTCGCCGGTGACGGTTGCATGATGGAGGGCGTCAGCCACGAGGCCGCCTCGCTCGCCGGCCACCTCGGCCTGGGCAACCTGACCTGCGTCTACGACGACAACCACATCACCATCGACGGCGACACCGCGCTGGCCTACAGCGACGACGTCGCCAAGCGGTTCCAGGCATACGGGTGGGAGGTCGTCCGGTTGGGCGAGATCGGCGAGGACCTCGACGCGTTGCAGGCCGCGCTCGACGCGTCCAAGCAGAACACGGGCCAGCCGACGCTGTTGATCCTGCGGACGCACATCGGCTACCCGAGCCCCGACCTGACCGACAAGCACGAGGCCCACGGCAACCCGTTCACGCCCGAGCAAATCGCCAGGACCAAGGCGGTGATGGGCATCCCCGACCAGCCGTTCTGGGCACCAAAGGCGCTCGTCAGCACGATCCGCAGGCACGCCGCGCAACGCGGCAAGGACAGCCACGCGGCGTGGACGGCGCGGTTCAAGGCAGCCAAGCCGGATCGTGCGGCGTGGGATTCGTGCTGGTCGGCCACACCGATTGCCGGATGGCAGGACACCCTGCCGCACTGGAAGGCGGGCGAGAAGGTGGCCACACGCGTCGCCGTCGAGCAGGCGTTCAACGCCGTGGCCGGTCACCTGCCGGGCCTGGTGATCGGCGCCGCCGACCTCACCGGCAACACGGGGACCAAGCTGTCCGGCGCGACCAACCTGGAGGCGGACAACCCGGGCGGTCAGCAGGTGCGCTACGGCATCCGCGAGCACGGCATGGGTTCGGCGATGGTCGGCATGGCTCGTCACGGCGGTGTGCTGCCGGCCGGCGGCACGTTCTTCGTGTTCCTCGACTACATGCGCCCGCCGGTCCGGCTGGCCTCGTTGAGCAACGCCAAGGTGATCTTCGTGTTCACCCACGACTCCGTCGCGGTCGGCGAGGACGGCCCGACGCACCAACCGATCGAGCACCTGGCCACCTTGCGGGCGATCCCCTTCCTGCACGTGATCCGCCCGGCCGACGCCAACGAGACCGCCGCCGCCGTGGCCGACGCCCTGAACCACGACGGGCCCACCGCGCTGGTGCTCTCACGCCAGGCGATCCCGGTGGTCACCAACGGCGCTGCCGTGGAGCGCGGCGCTGCCGTGGTCGTCAAGGCGGCGTCCC
>CAZMHG010000147.1:0-6786 GCA_964565975.1 uncultured Ilumatobacteraceae bacterium
CCCGACATTGCGACCGGAGGTGTGGGAATGACCGCAGCATGGGGCCGTGGCCTGGCGACGATCGCCGCGGACGGGACGGTGCTCGACAGCTGGTTCCCCGACCTCGGGTTGGGCGACGCACCGGCACCGGCCACCCGGCCGGCTGTCGCGTCGACCGACGACGTCCGGGGCGTGTGCGTCGAGCCGGTGTCGTTGGTGATCGACACCGACGCCACGCCACAGTCCACGAGCGACGTCTACCTGCGCTTGCACCTGCTGTCCAACCGTCTGGTGCTGCCGCGCCGGGTGAACCTCGACGGCCAGTTCGGCCTGCTGGCCAACGTCGCGTGGACCTCGCTCGGCCCGGTCGCGCCCGGCGAGGTCGACGTCGTTCGCTGGAGGGTGCGCTCTGCCGGCGGGCACCTGCAGGTGTACGGGCTGGACAAGTTCCCGCGGATGACCGACTACGTGGTCCCGAGCGGCGTCCGCATCGCCGACGCCGACCGCGTCCGGCTCGGCGCCCACCTGGCACCCGGTACCACGGTGATGCACGAGGGGTTCGTCAACTTCAATGCCGGCACCCTGGGCACGAGCATGGTCGAGGGCCGGATCTCCGCCGGCGTCGTGGTCGGGGACGGCAGCGACATCGGCGGCGGCGCGTCGATCATGGGCACGCTGTCCGGCGGCGGTACCGAGCAGATCACGATCGGCGAACGGTGCCTGCTCGGCGCCGAGGCCGGGATCGGGATCAGTCTCGGCGACGAGTGCGTGGTCGAGGCGGGCCTGTATGTCACCGGCGGAACGATGGTGTCGGTGCACGGCGCGAGCGGTGCCGGTTCGCTCGGGGTGGTCAAGGCTCGCGAGCTGAGCGGGTCGGCCGGGCTGTTGTTCCGCCGCCACAGCCAGACCGGCGCCGTGGAGGCGCTCCCTCGCTCGGCAAAGTGGCAAGGCCTGAACGCCGCGCTGCACCACAACGACTGACCGGTCGCACCACAGGCGACACGCCGTTGCGCGCCGGCGCGAGCGGCCTCTGCTACTGGTGCTTCGTGGCAGGCGAGGACGCGGCGGTGGCAGCGGCCGGAGCCGGGGCGGACGGCGTGCCGGCGACCAGGTCGCCGAGGCGGCGCCACGTCGGGTCCCAGCGCTTGTCGAACGCCGCGGCGCGGCGCTCGGCGTGGGCGGTCTTGGCCGCGTCGTAGTGGCGCTTGGCCCAACGGGAGTCGGGTCGTGCCAGGCGCACGGCCCCCACGAACGCCACGATCGGCAGGAAGATGGCGAGCATGCCGAGGCGGAACTTGCCCTTCCGCGCGCACACGATGACCGCCAGGATCGTGACGACGACGGCGAGCAAGCCGGCGATGCGAACGCCGGCCTCGGTGTTGTGCACATCGTTGACCCCGAACGGCGACAGACCGACGAGCAGCGCCCCCAGCGACATTGCGGTGAACGCCACCGCCTGGACCGACGCCTCGCCCTCCTGCGACCAGTACACGTCCTGCAGGTGCAGGATCATCGCGAACTCGTCCAGCACCAGCGACGACCCGACGCCGATCAGCACAGCGGCGATCTCCCGCCACGGGGCATGGGGGCTGACGGCGACGGAGGTGGTCGAACCGATCAGCAGCAGGATGATGCCGGGCACGGAGTGGTGGATGTGCAGGCCGGACGAGGTGATGTTGTTCTTGAACGGCCCGCGGCCGCTGCGGATCATCCTGGTGATCGTGCGCGTCGTGAGGAACGTGACGACGAATGCGATCAGCAGGCACAGCAGCGGCAACTTGCCTGGCTCCACGATGTTGCGGTCCCACCAGCTCATCGCCTCATCCTGTCATGTGGCGCGGCGCGCATCGTGTTCCCCGGACCCGTCCAGCACGTGGCATCCGCGGATGTGGTCGTTGACCATTCCCATCGATTGCAGGAAGGCGTACATCGTCGTCGGCCCGACGAAGGTCCATCCACGGCGCTTGAGGTCCTTGCTCATCGCCACGGACTCCGGGCTGGTCGTCGGTAGGTCCTCGGCAGGGTCGAGCCCCGGTGTCCGCGTCGAGCGGTACTGCGAGACGTAGGCGTGCATCGATCCGAACTCGTCGAGCAGCTCGTGGGCCCGCGCGGCGTTGTTGATCGTCGAGACGATCTTGCCGCGGTGCCGGACGATCCCCGCGTCACCGAGCAGGCGCTCGACGTCACCGTCGCCGAACCGGGCGACGACCGGGATGTCGAACCCGGCGAACGCGGCGCGGAAGTTGTCCCGCTTGCGCAGGATCGTCAGCCACGACAGGCCGGACTGGAACCCTTCCAGGGAGATCTTCTCGAACAGGCGCTGATCGGTGTGCGCCTCGCGGCCCCACTCGTGGTCGTGGTAGGCGACGTACAGCGGATCGGCGCCGCACCACCAGCATCGCTGGAGGCCGTCGGCGCCGACGCGCAGGCGTGGTTGGACCGGCATGCCCCGACGGTACCGCTGCTCCCGGGCCGGTACGTCCGGCCCCGGAGCGGCGCGGCGATCAGCCGGCCATCGCCGTGCCGGGCGTCGCCGTCACCGTGCCGTCGGCGGCGACGTCCAACCGTGCGTACATCCCTTGGTGCAGGTGATCCGAGTGCTGCAGCGTCGGCAGGAAGCAGACCATTACGTACGTTCCGGGCGTCAGGTCGAGCACCAGCCCTGCCGCCTGCTTGACCGAGATCGCCGTCACGCCACCGGATGGGATCAGGGCCAGTGATCCGCCCGAGGCCAGCAGCGCGGCGACCGCGTCGTCGTAGGCCTGCCCGGCTGCCAGCCGATACAGGGCCAGCTCATGGGTGATGCTGCCGATGTTCTCGACGCGCACGACGCCGTGCAGCGGCACCTTCGCCGGCGCCAGGACCTTGTACTCCTCGAGCCGGAAGCCCTGCTCCGTCGGGACCGCCGATCCACCAGCGGGCATCGTTCCGGTCACCTCGAACTGGGCGATCATGCCCTTGGCGGCGTGCGGGGTTCCGGTCGAGTCCGGGATCACGCACAGTGCGACGTAGTGGCCCGGCTGCAGGTCCAGCTGGACGGCTTGCGTGCCGCCGGGCGCGACGGACTGTGGCCCTGGAACCAGTTCGAACTCGCTGATCGCTTCGGCGGGGTCCTTGGTCAGGGCGGCGATCAGTGACTCGAAGGTCTGGCCGTCGGCCAGACGCACCAGGGTCATGTGGTGCTCCTCTTTGCCCACGTTCGTCGCCGTCAGGCGGGTCGGGCCGGCGGGCAGCGTCGACGGGATGGCGATGCTGTACTCGTCCAGCCGGATCGCGACGTCGTTGACCCCCGTCGGCGACATCGTCGACATGGTCGACATGCTCGGCATCGTCTGCATGGTCGACATGCTCGACATGCTCGACATGCTCGACATGCTCGGCATCGTCTGCATCGTCGGCATGGTCGGGGTCGTCGGCGCGGCCGTGGCCGGCGTGGGCGAGGTGCCGGTGGTCGCCGCGACGGCTCCGGCCGTGGTCGCGCACAGCAGTCCGGTGAAGGTGGCAAGAACGGTAAGGGTTCGTTTCATGCGCGCTGTTCGCCGGCCGGGCTTGCGCGGATCACCCAAACCGGTGCGTTCCCCGTGCGCCGCGGCGAGCCGGCAGAATACGGCGATGACCCATCCCTATCCGGCCGCGCTGGCCAACGTCACCGCGGCGTTCCCGATGTCGACGATCGACGTCCGCGGTACGCCGATGCGGGTCTTCGACAGCGCACCGAAGACCGTGCGCGACCTGTGGACGGCCAGCGCCGGCTTCGCCGACCGCGACTACATCGTGTTCGAGGACGAACGGCTGACCTTCGCCGAGACCCACGCGCGGGTCAGGTCGCTGGCCGCCGAGTTGTACGGCACCTACGGCGTCCGGCGAGGTGACCGGGTCGCCGTGGCGATGCGCAACTACCCCGAATGGGTGATCAGCTACTGGGCGACGCTGAGCCTTGGCGCGGCGTGCGTCGGGATGAACGCGTGGTGGACGACACCCGAGATGGAGTACGGGTTGGACGATTCCCGCCCGCGAGTCGTGATCGTCGACGCAGAGCGCCTGGAACGGCTGCGCCCGATCCTCGACGGGTTGCGCGCCGGCGGCGAGATGTCGGTCATCGCCACACGCACCGATGCCGAACTGCCCGACGATGCCGTGAGGTGGGACCAGGTGGTGCGGGCCGACGCGGCCCCGGCCGAACTGCCGGCGGCGGACATCGACCCCGACGACGACGCCTGCATCTTCTACACGTCGGGCACCACCGGCTTCCCCAAGGGCGCCCAGCTGACCCACCGCGGCTGCGTCACCAACCTGTTCAACATCGTCGTGATGGGGTTGGCCGCGCAGGCTGCCGACGCAGCCGCGGCCGCCGCGCAAGGCGCCACCCCTACGGCACCCGCCGACCCGGCCAAGCAGGGTTCGTACATGGCACCGACCCCGCTGTTCCACGTCACGGCGAACAACTGCATCATGTACCCGGCGACGCTGCTGGGGGCCAAGCTGATCCTGATGCACCGCTGGGACGCCGGGCGCGCTCTGGAGTTGATCGAGCGCGAACGCGTCACCAACTTCTCCGGCGTGCCGACGATGACTAGGGAGATGCTCCTGCACCCGGACTTCGCTCTTCGTGACACCTCCTCGCTCGTCGGCCTCGGCGGCGGCGGTGCGCCGCTGCAGCCGGACCTCGTCGAGAAGATCTCCCAGCGCGTCAAGACGAACGCGCCGACGACCGGCTACGGCCTCACCGAGACGTCCGGCATCGTCACCGCCAACTCGGCGCGCAGCTACCTGTCGAAGCCGTCCTCGTGCGGCCCGGTGGTGCCCTCGCTCGACGCCAAGCTGACCGACGCCGGCGGGGCGGACATCGACCCCTCCCCCGACGCGGTCGGCGAGTTGTGCGTGCGCGGCTCGACCGTGATCAAGGGCTACCTGAACCGGGCCGAGGCGACCGCCGAGGCGATCCGCGACGGCTGGTTCCGCACCGGCGACATCGCCCGCATCGACGAGGACGGCTTCGTGTACATCGTCGACCGGGTCAAGGACATGGTCCTGCGCGGCGGCGAGAACGTGTATTGCAGCGAAGTGGAGACGGCGATCTACCAGCACCCCGCGGTGGCCGAAGCGGCCGCGTTCGGCGTGCCCGACGAGCGTCTGGGCGAGGACGTCGCCGCGGTGATCGTGCTGCGCCCAGGCGAAGAACTGGACGCCGCCGGGCTGCAGCGCTTCCTCGCCGAGCGGCTGAGCAGACACAAGATCCCCGCGATCATCGACGTGCGCACCGAACCGCTGCCACGCAACGCCAACGGTAAGTTCCTCAAGCGCGAGCTGCGCGACGAACTGATCCGGAGCTGAGATGCCACTGCAACCGACCTCTACGGGCTACGCCGACAACGGCGGTTGCCGCCTGTACTACGAAGCGTTCGGCTCGCCGAAGGACCCCACGCTCTTGCTGGTGTGCGGCCTGGGCATGCAGAGCATCCGCTACGACGAGGCGATGCTGCGCGTCCTCCTCGATCGACGGCTCTACGTGGTGCGCTTCGACAACCGCGACACCGGCTTGTCGTCCGACTTCGCCGACGCGCCGGTCGGGCCGGCGGGCAATGCCTACTCGGTGTCCGACATGGCCGCTGACGGGATCGCCGTCCTCGACGCGCTCGGCGTCGACCGGGCGCACGTGTTCGGCATGTCGATGGGCGGCATGATCGTCCAGCGCATGGCCACCAACCACCCCGATCGACTCGCCAGCGTGATCTCGGTGATGAGCTCGACGGGCGAGCGCGAGTACGGCCAGGCGACGCCCGAGGCGACTGCTGCGCTGCTCCAGCCGATGCCCACCGAGCGCGACGCGGCCATCGCCGCCACTGCCGAATCCGGGCTGGTGTGGGCCACACCGGCCGAAGCCGACCGCGGGCGGATCGCCGCCGAGGCCGCCCTGGCCTACGACCGCGCCTTTCGCCCGGATGGTGTGGAGCGCCAGTACCTGGCGATCATCGCCGAAGGCCGTCGTCGGGCGGCCGAGCTGTCGGCGATCACCACGCCGATGCTGGTCATCCACGGCACCGCCGACACCCTGATCGACCAGAGCGGCGGGCGGCGCACGGCCGAGCTGGTGCCCGGCGCGCGCCTGGAGATCATCGACGGCATGGGCCACGACCTGGCCCCGAAGATGAGCTCCACGGTGTTCGGCCTCGTCGCCGACTTCGTCACTGCCACGTCGGCGTGACGCTCTGGCGGCACTTCGGCATCGGGTCGACCAGGCTGCGCATGCCCAGATCGTGCGTCACGGCGAAAGTTGCAACTGCAAGAACTGGTTGAACTCGGTGGCCGCGTAGTCGGCGTACGGCGGACCGTCGACGAAGCCGCGTCGGCGGTACAGGGCGACGGCGGCATCGAACGCCGGCGCCGTACCCGTCTCCAGGCTGACCAGCCGGTAGCCACGGTCCGAGGCGATGTCGAGCAACTCGTCGAGCAGTTGGGCGGCGACACCACGGCGCAGGTACGCCGGCGCGGTACGCATCGACTTGACCTCGCCGTGGTCGGGGCCCAGCTCCTTGATCGCCGCGAACCCGGCCAGCGAGGTGCCGTCCCACGCCCCGAGCATGGTCACCGCGGGGTCCTGCAGGCCACCAGCGTCGAGGGCGAACACCTGGTCCGGCGGCGTGTTGTGGTGCATCCCCTCCAGGTGGATGGCGAGCAGCCCGAGGACCTGCGGATCGGAGACGTCGCACGGGCGGATGTCGAACATGCCGGCCGACGCTACTGCGGGCCGTCCCAGCCCTGGCGAGGGCGTTCGGGCGGCCGCCCGCGTCAGCCGGCCATCGCCTC
>CAZMHG010000148.1:0-6786 GCA_964565975.1 uncultured Ilumatobacteraceae bacterium
GAGGACAGCTGGCTGTTCCTCGGCGACTCGATCACGGCCGGTGCGCTGTCATACGCCGAGGTCTACTGGCACGCCCCGACGAACCTGACCTTCGCCTCGGTCGTCAACAGCCTGGTACCCGGAGCGTGGCCGGCGCAGACCGCCGGCGGCATCGGCGGGACGGGCATCGACGATGCGCTGGCCAACATCGACACGTGGTTGTCCACCTTCCCGGGTCGCTACGTCGGCCTGGCGTACGGGACCAACGACTCGCGTGCGCCCAACGGGACACCCGAGCGGTTCTTCACCGGCTACGACGAGGTGGTGTCCAAGGTGATCGCCGCCGGCAAGGTGCCGATCGTCCCGTTGATCCCGTGGACCTCGGAGCCGACCTACAACCCCGGCGCATCCCCCACCGATGGTGGCGCCGGGCGGATCGTCGCCTTCAACCAGCAACTGCTCAAGCTGTACGCGCGCCATCCGGAGATCGTCAAGGGCCCCGACTTCTACCGATTCTTCTTCGACCATCAGCCGTTGCTCAACGGTGGCGTGCATCCTGCTGCCGACGGGTACGGCCAGATGCGGCAGATCTGGGCATGCCAGGCGGCACGCTCGATCTACCACGCCCCGGACGTTGCGTCGTCCGAGGTCTGCGCGGCGTACCGCCCCTACCTGCTCTGATCTGACGTCACCCACGCACGCGGCGGCGCGGTCGGGCGCCTCAGCAGCTACGTCGATAGCAGCTACGGCGACGCGGCGCCGAGCACGCCGACGTACGCCGCGCAGACCGGTTGTGCCTGCAGGTCGGTGATCGGGATCCCGTACGTGGTCAGCAGGGCCTGACAGGCCCAGATCCGCTTCATGTGCTGGTATCCGGCGGCGGTCGGGTAGCCATCGGGGCCGATCAGGTCCTGGTGCTGGAAGAAGTAGGTGTAGAAATCCGGGCCACGCCGGACACCCGGCTGCGTGGCCAGTTGGGTGGTGAGCGCCGAGTTCAACTCGGCGATCCGCCCGGCCGCCGGGTCCGATGCCGAGGCGCCGGGATTCAGCGTCTGGTCGGACGACCACGGGATGGTCGGCACCACCGGCACCTTGCCGAGCGCGACGGCCCGGTCGACGAGACGCTGGTACACCGTGGCGAAGTCGGTCGGTGACGTGCCGGCGCGAGCGTCCTCGGTACCGAAGGCCAGCGCGGCGTAGATGCCGGGGAAGGTGAACAGCCAGCGCTCGATGTTCGGCTCGGCGTCGGCAGCACGTTGCCCGGCGATCCCGCCGTTGGTCTGCGCCGGGAATGCGCCGTCGGCGACAGAACCGACGATCGAGGCGAAGGTCAGGTTGCCGGCGGACCCGGGCACGCCGTCGGCATAGGCAGCCGCGCCCGCGGTGATCCCGTCTCCGTACAACGCCCAACCGTCGGGCACCGGATAGGACGCCCCGCTCAGGTCGAACAGGTCGAGGCGGATCAGTTCGACCGGCGATCCGTCGGTGGTCTCGGTGACCTTCAGCCGCACCCAGGTGTACTTGCTCAGGTCGAGGAGGTGCTCGCGGACGTTTGCGGTGTTTCCGGTGACCGTCGCGACCCGGATCCACCCGGACGACGGCGCCTTGCCACCGGTCTGGGTGTTGCCCTGGATGACGTACTCCTTGGGAACACCGACGCCGGTGCTGCCGTCGAACGGGGTCGAGCGGGCGATCCACATCAGGTCGACGGCCCTGCGCTGGTCCGGGCTGAGCGTCGACACGTTCATCGCCACCCAGGTGGCCGAGTCGGCCGTCGGCGTCGTCGCCGCCTTCCAGGAGTGCGCGCCGGTCGTGTCGTACGCCGTGTTGGCGGAGATGTCGGCTACCGGTTGGGTGAGGTACTCGGGCACCTTGCCGTCGGTGAACGACGAGGCGACCACCTGCAGTCCGACGGATGCCAGTCGGCCCTTGGCCGCGGCGACCGTCAGCTTGGTGCCGTCGGCGGACGGGCTGACGGGCGCTGGCGTGCTGGTCGGCACGACGGTGACGGGCACAGCGGTGGACGGCACAGCGGTGGGCGGCACAGCGGTGGGCGGCACAGCGGTAGGCGGCACAGCGGTAGGCGGCACAGCGGTAGGCGGCACGGTTGGCGGTGTGGTGGGTGTCGTGGGCGCGGCAGTCGGCGGCGTGGTCGGCTCGACCGGGGTGGTGGACGGGGTCGTGACCGGCATCGTCGGAGCGGTCGATGTCGACGTTGCGGAGGTCGCCGCGGTGGACGGTGGCACGGTGGGCGTCGTCACGGTGGATGTCGTCACGGTGGATGTCGACGTGGTGGATGTCGTGGTGGCCGTCGACGTGGCAGGCATCGATGTCGACGTGGCAGACGTGGAAGACGTCGAGGTCGACGGCCGTGGCGTGGTCGCGTAGGTCTGCGTGTACGCCTGCGTCAGCGGCGGCTTGGTCGCGCCGGTCGGCCGCAGGGCGATGGCCGTCACGGTGGCCGCCGTCTCCGACTTGAAGTAGAACGCCGAGCGATAGTCGCCTTGGAGCGGCACGCTCGCCGCGGCGAGCAGCGTCGCCTGCTTGCCGGCCACGTTGCTCAAGGTGGTGAAGTCGTTGCCGACCAACGGCCGTGCCGCACCGGCGTAGGTGATCGCGCTGACGATCGTCGTGCCGGGCGAACTGATCGACATGCTTTCGCTGCGCGCGGTCAGGCCCGTCGCCGAGGACGTCACCGGGAGGACGTCGAACGGTTGGTCCAGCTCCACGCCGTGGACCCGCATCGCCAGGGTCTGGTCGGCGCCGTTGCAGGTCACGTCGATCGGCCCGGCCTGGGCCTGCACGCCCCACGACACGTCGTGCCGGGCGACATCGGTAGGGGCCGCGCCGAAGCCGGCGAGACGCCGGAAGGTCGTGCCGTCCGAGCTCGACACCGTGCCCGCGCCGTTGCTCGTCGATGTTCCGGTGCCGGCGCTCGGCGCGCCGACGCAGATCACCAGCACGGTCGGGTCCACGTCGCCGGTCAGGCGAACGGTCGAGCCCTCGGCTGTCTGCGCGGCAAGCGTGACCGTCGCCGGCGTCGGCTCGTCCCGGTCGCGGTTCTTCAACACCAGCACGCCGGCCACCGCGACGGCGGCAACGGCGAGGCCGCCAGCGACAGCCCGCCGGTTCGGCGACCTCATGAGGTCTTGCGCTCGACGAACCGAGTGATCGCGTCGATCGAGTCGAGGTTGGCCGGGATCATCTCTTCGTCCTCGATGACGATCCCGAACGTGTCCTCCAACCAACTGATGATCTCGAGGATGCCGGTGGAGTCGACGATGCCCTGATCGAGCAGCGAGGCCGCGGGGTCGAGCGTGATCCCGTCGGCAACGTAGAAGTTGTCGACGATGAACCCGCGCACGGTGGCACCGACGTCCATTACAGCTGTCCTCTCCTGGCGACGACGACCCTCGCCGCGCCCGCAGGATCGTACCGATAACTCGACGCAGGGTACGCCCCAGATCGCTCGACCAGCCGGGCGATCTGTCGTTCCTGGCCGAGACCGAACTCGGCCAGCAGATGGCCGTCGGGGCGCAGGAACGACGGCGCGTCGCGGATCAGCCGTTGGTGCAGGCTCATGCCGTACGGTCCGCCGTCGAAGGCTTCGCGCGGTTCTTGGTGCAGCAGCGCGGCGCGGTCCGAGTCGAGGCGCCCCGACGAGATGTACGGCGGATTGCACACCACGAGGTCGACGCTGTGCGGTGCGATCACGCCCGTCAGCGCCGCGAACATGTCGCTCTGGACGACGCTGACACGCTCGCCGAGGCCCAGTCGCTCGACGTTCGACCTGGTCAGCGCGACGCACGAATCGGTGAGGTCGCAGGCGACCACGCGCACGTCCGGCATGTGCACGCCAATCGCGCAGGCCAGGTTCCCCGAGCCGCAGCACATGTCGATCACCAGGAGCGGTCCGGTCATGCCGGCGAGCATCTCCAGCGCAGCCTGCCCGAGCAGTTCGGTCTCGGCTCGCGGGACCAGCGCTCCTGGACCGGTGGCGATGGGGACGCCGAGGAACAACTGCACACCCGAGGCCAACGCGTCGGCGACGCCCGCCGCGTTGGGATCCCAGCCGTCGGTCATGCCAGGTCCGTCTTCTTGATCTTGCCGCTCGACGTCTTCGGCAGCGACTCGACGATCACGATGTCGCGCGGGACCATGAAGCCTTCGAGCAGGCGCTGGCACTCGCGGCGGATCGCCGATTCGGTGAGCGTCGCATCGGGTTCGAGCACGACGAAGGCCTTCGGTGCCTGGCCGAGGATCTCGTCGGGTACGCCGACGACGGCGACCTCGCGGACACCGCCGATCGAGTAGATCGCGTTCTCGACCTCCTTCGGGCTGACCTTCTCGCCGCGGGACTTGATGATGTCGTCCATCCGGCTGACGAAGTACAGGTAGCCCTCGTCGTCCAGCCGGCACAGGTCGCCCGTGTGCAGGACCATCTCCCCGGGCAGCGGGCCCGGCTTCAGGCGCCGCGCCGTGGCCTCGGGCTTCTCCCAGTAGCCGCGCATCACGGTGGCGCCGCGGATGACGAGCTCGCCGACCACGCCCGGTCCGACGCGCTCGCCGTCGCCGTCGACGATCCACAGTTCGGTGTTGGGGATCGCGATGCCCACGCTGTCGGGCTTGCGGTCGATGTCCTCCGGGGGCAGGTAGGTGCACCGCTTGCACTCGGTCAACCCGTACATCGAGAAGATGCGCGCGCCCGGGAAGACGCGTTGCAGCAGAGCGATGTGCTTGGTCGGCAGCGCTGCGGCGGTGTTGGTCACGGTGCGCACCGAGCCGAGGTCGAAGCGGTCCAGCGAGCGCAACCCGCCGAGGATCGCGAAGATCGTGGGCACGCCGGGGAAGACCGTGACCCGTTCCTGCGCGACCAGGTTGAGCGCCTGAGCCGGATAGGCGAACGATCGCTCCAGCACAAGCGTGGCGCCCCGGAGCACGGACATCAGCATCTGGTACAGGCCGTAGTCGAACGCCAGCGGCAACACGCACAGGATCACGTCGTCCTCGGCCAGGCCGAGATAGGTGCTGACCGACGTCGCCGCGGTGATCATGTTGCGGTGGGTGAGCATCACCCCTTTGGGCTCGCCGGTGCTGCCCGAGGTGTAGACGATCGACGCCAGGTCGACGTCGATGTTGGTGCGCGCTGGCGGGGAAGCGGCCTCCCGCTCGCCGGCGACGTCGTCCCACGCCGACGCACGCGGGTCGTCGATCGCCGTGCGGCCGATCGTCAACACCGTCGTCAGGTGAGGGCACCCGCCCAGCACGGCCGCGGCGACCGCGGTGACGGTGTCGCCCACGACCAGGGCGCGCGCCCGGCAGTCGTTGAGCATGTAGGCCAGCTTGTCGGCCTTGGTCAGCGGGTTGACCATCGACACCACGGCGTCGGCCTTCAACGCCGCCCAGAACGCGACGATCGTGTCCACGCCGTTGTCGGCGAACACGACGACCCGGTCGCCGCGGGCGATCCCGGCGGCGGCGAGCGCGTGGGCGAGGGCGTTGGCCCGCCTGTCGATGGTGGCGTAGGTGACTCGCTGGCCGTCGTGGACCACGGCGACCTTGTCTGGCAGGCGTGCCGCGGTCGCTTCCAGAGCGTCGTGCAGCTGTGGCACGGCGAGTGACATCGTTGCCTCCTCAGGCGGCATCGGGTGGTTCGACCACGGTAGTGAACACGACCGGCGCGCCCGTCGGGCGCGTCCGGACCAGCTGCTCGTGCAGCAGTTGCGTCGACAGCATCGCCACCACCGCCATGTTGTCGGCATTCGACGGCGGGTGGTCGGCACGGCGCGAACGCATCTTCGACATCACCCGAGTGACGACGTCCGGGTCGAACACCCCCGCCTCGGCGACGCGCTCGGGGCGGGTGACTTCGCCGACCCAGTCCGGGACGTCGTCGCCGCTGGTGAAGCTGACCGCGTCGGGTGCGCGGTAGGGCTGCTTGGTGCGCCGGATGATGTCCGGGTCGACCAGCCCGGCTGCGGCGCGCTTGAGCACGTGCTTCTCGTCGAGGCCGAGCAGCTTGAAGTTGTCGGGCAACGAGTTGGCCAAGGCCACCACGTCGACGTCGAGGAACGGGAAGCGGCCCTCGACCGAGTGGGCCATCAGCATCCGGTCGCCCTGCGACGACAGCAGGTAGCCGGACAGCAGCGTGGTGATCTCGAGGAACTGGTCGGTCGCCTGTGGGGTCCACGCGCCCGCTTGCTGGGGCATCGCGCGAAGCAGTTCGGCGGTCACGTCGAGGCCGGCCAGCGTGGTGCGCATCGGCGCCGACAGCAGGCGGCGCAACGCCTCGCCGGCCTGCCATCGCGGCTGATGGCCGAAGCCCGGTTCCAGCGAACGGTGCAGGTCGCGGCCGAAGAACTGCCGGGCGGTCGCCTGCTGGGCGACGGGTGAGCGGGCGAGGTAGGGGTAGAGCCGCTCGAGGAGTCGCGGCCGCATCGCCGAGTCCGGCTGCCGCGCCCAGAACCGGCGGACCTGCGCCTCGCGGAACAGGTCGTAGCCGGCGAACATCTCGTCGGCGCCTTCGCCGGTGAGGACGACCTTGATCCCCGCGTCGCGCACCAGCCCCGACAGCAGGAACAGTGGTGCGGGTGCGGTTCGCAGGATCGGCCGTTCGGTCTGGGCGACGACGGCCGGGAACGCGGCGGCGATGTCTGCCCGCCGGACGACGACCTCGTGATGCTCGCTGCCCAGCCGCTTGGCCATGGTCCGCTGGTGGTCGGTCTCGTCGAACTCGGCTTCCTCGAACCGGATTGAGAAGGTCGACAGTCGGCCCGGGGCGTACTCGTTGGCCAACGCGGCGACCAG
>CAZMHG010000149.1:0-1473 GCA_964565975.1 uncultured Ilumatobacteraceae bacterium
ACCAGCCCGTTGGGCAGGCGGACGTCGACGTGGCTGCCGGGCAGCATCGTGGGCAACCCAGCGCCGACCGGTTGGAGCGTGAACGCGACCACGCCGTCGGCGACCCGCTCGCGCGACGCGACGCGAACGGCGATCGGCGTCCGGCCGTCGCCTGGTTGGGCATCGGCAGCCGCGGTGGGCGATCCACCCGCGGCACGCGATCCGTCCGCGGCAGACGCGGAATGCGGCGCGGCCACGGCCGCGGTGCGCTGCTGGGGTACATCCAGCCACGGTGCTGGCCGCCGACGTGCCATCGTCGCGGCCTCGACCTCGTCGCGCAGCGCCACGAACTGGGCATGGTGGCGGCGCAGCACGGCAATGCTCGCCGCCTGGCCGTCGTCGCCCGGCATCGCCCGCGCCAGGCCGCGCACGATGCAGCGATCGGTGTCCACCGGCTGGACGAACCAGGTCACACCGGCCTCGGGTTGGCCGACCCGCCGGGCAGCCAACGCGTCCGCCACGGTTGCCGCCGGCGCGTCGACCGGGAGGGCGCGCAGCACGATCGGATCACCGCCAACGTCAACGCCAACCCCAGCGTCACCGCCAACCCGATCGGCAACCAGATCGGCAACGCCGACCTCACCGCCATCGTCGCCGCCGAGTGCCGTCCAGACCAGGCCGGCGCGCTCGATCGCCGCGTAGGTGGTGGCACAGGCGCTGCGCGGCGGCGCTTCGCCCGGCTGTGCCGGAATGTACGTGCAGCCGCCGGTGCGGTTGGCGTAGCGCCAGCCGTGGTACCGGCAGACCAGTTCGCCGCCCTCGTTGCTGCCCAACGTCAGGCGCACGCCACGGTGCCGGCAGCGGTTCTCCCACACGTTGACGAACCCGTCGTCGGCCCGCCAGACGGCAAGCTCGCGACCGAGCAGCTGGGCCTGGAACACATGCCCGGCGACGAGGTCGTCGCTCGCCGCGATCGGGTACCACGCCGGCGTGCTCACCGGGCCTCCTCGGCGGCGATCACCGCGTATCTCAGGCCCTTGTCGGTCAACCATCGGCGGTAGTGCACCGAGCTGTTGTCGGCCGTGATCGACAGCTCGGCGCCGGGGTCGAGCGGCAGCCGCTTGGGCCACTGGTTCTCGAGGATCGTCTTGTCCTGACCGAAGATCAGCTGCTGGAACCGGCACAGCGAGGCGTCGCTGCTGACGTCGTCGATCAGGCACAGCAGGTTGTGCGCCCGCACACGGTCCTCGCTCATCGGCTGGTTGAGGAGGGCGATCACGTCCATCCGGTGGGGGTCGACCGGGTTCGACTTGTACAGCATCACGCAGTACGGGTGCGGCACGCGGTACACGTACTCGCTGATCTGCCCGCCGGCGGCCATCGCCGCGGCCTGCGGTTGGTAGAACCGGCAGCGCGTCGCCAGCACGCCGCCGGAGCTGGACGTGGCCTCGTACTCCAGCACCTCGGTGCGCGGCTCGGCCCCGAGGATCCCGG
>CAZMHG010000149.1:1483-6749 GCA_964565975.1 uncultured Ilumatobacteraceae bacterium
CCATGTCGAGGAAGTTCTCCACGGCGCGTGGCGCCGACGTGGCGACCATGATCGAGCCGGCGCTGAGCAGCCTGCGGTCCGGCTCGTCGCATTCGGGCACGTCGAAGACGTCGTGGTCCGGGTCGCCGAACGTGGCCCACACGAACCCCAACCTCACCCGCACGCCGACTGCTCGGCCGTCGCGGCAGACGACCGGCGTGCCGTCCGGCGCTCGCCAGTACTCGATGCCCTCGCCGAGCAACATCGACCGCAGCGGCGGGCCTCCGGCGACAAGGTCCGTCTCGGCGACCACCGGGTGCCATTCGTGCACAGCGACGGGATCGGTGCACACCGTCATGCGCTCATCCTGCCCGACACGAGACGCAACGGCGCCGACCGCGCGCCGCTCACGGCCGGGCGCAGAACACGGCCAGCGCGTCGCGGGCGCGCGCCGCGGAGAGGTTCGCGTCCCAGAGGTCGAACCAGATCTCCTGCGCGCACAACCGGGAGCGCAGGGCCGGACGGTTCGCCGCAGGGATGCGATCGAAGCCGGCGACGATCGCCGGGATCGCGTCGGTCGACAGCTCGCCGAGGTACTCGTCGTCGAACTGGACCACCGACGACAGCGCACGGCCGATGTTCCGCTCGGCGACCAGCGCGTCCGGGTTGACCACGTTCATCCCCCAGACGACCAACGCGGCCAGGCCACAGGCCGTGACCGCGACCCAATCCCGGTCGGCTCCTGGCCGCGCCCGGCGCACCGAGGCGACCCCGACGACCAGCACCACCGCGCCGATCCAGGCCGCGCTGACGATCGTGTACAGCCGCAGATGGCTGAGCCCGAACACCTGCACGTACAGCCTGATCCGCACGATCGACCCGACGACCAGAAACTCGGTGAGCACGACGACCGCGGCGACCAGCACCCGTGGAGCGCGCGCCGGGGTGGCGCGGACGGCCGGCTTGGCCAGGCACAGCACGGCGAAGCTGACCGCGGCGGCGGCCATCAGCTGGAA
The DNA here is from genome assembly GCA_964565975.1 of uncultured Ilumatobacteraceae bacterium. Lineage (GTDB taxonomy): Bacteria > Actinomycetota > Acidimicrobiia > Acidimicrobiales > Ilumatobacteraceae > JAKOUY01. The sequence goes on from CAZMHG010000149.1 coordinate 2,479, forward strand.
GAAGCCGCTGCGGGCGTACGCGGCGTACGTCAGCCCGGTGTGTCGCTTGACGTAGTCGGCACCGGCGACGAGCGCCGACAACTGAACGGTGGCATAGGCGGCGAACAGTGCGCAGACACCGCCGAGCAGGATGCGCACGTCCAAGGGCCGCAGCAGGGCGCGGACGGGACGATCGGCGGCGCGGCTCGGCGGTGTGGCCATCACCGCCAGCGCGAGGAAGGCGAACCCGAACAGGCCGATCACGAACGCATGGTTGACGATCCGCCGCGGTACCGATGCGTCCCACGACAGTGCCGAGGCGAACAGCGCATCGCCGCTGCGCAACAGCACCAGCAAGGCGATCATCACCGGGGCGGTGATGATCGCCGCCCGACCGAGCCCACCCCACGGAACGGCGTCCGGTCGCGCCGGGCGCCGGCGAACGAGCCTGCCCAACACGACCGGTGTCTCCACGGCACTGGTCACCGCGCTGCCCACCACCCGGGCAAAGCCGACGAAGGAACGTCGAACCACACCGCCCGCGGCGAGATCCGCGGCGAACAGCAGCAGGCTGGCGGTGGCCAACAGGTTCGGTCCGTTGAGCCACACACTGGTGCGCACCGCCAGCCACGGGACGAAGGCCACGGCGGCCACCAGTGCGACCACTGCGCTGCGCCGCCGCACACCCGCCACGGCCACCGCGGCGGCCATCGCGAACGCCAGCAGGCACGTCGCCACGCCGGGCCGCTGCTGGTGGACGGCGATGTCGGCCAGGCCGCCGGCAACCAGCGACCCGACCAGCACGACCGGGGCGCGGCGCAGCGCCTTGCCGGCCAGGCGAGAGCGGCGGACCGCACCACCCACCTGGGCCACGCCATCGGTCACCACGTCGTTCATCTACCCAATTCTGTCCCCGTCGGGCGCCCGCCGGACGCCAGCGGTCACACCCGATCGCGGGGGAGCCCGAGGACACGCTCGGCGACGATGTTGCGCTGGATCTCGGACGAACCCGCGTAGATCGTGTGCGCGCGGCTGAACAGGAACGTGTACTGGTACGCGGCGATGCGGCGGTCCAGCTCGCCACCGTTCGGGTCGGCCAGCAGAGATCCGTCCGCGCCGAGCAGGTCCATCTCCAGTTCGCCCAGTCGCTGGTGCCAGCGCGACCAGTGCAGCTTGCCGATCGACGCTTCCGGACCGGGCGTCCCGCCGTGGATCAGTTGGCTGATCGTGCGCAGGCCCGTGAGCCGCATGGTCTCCAGCCCGATGTACGCCTCGGCCACACGCTGGCGGATCACCGGATCGGCCGCCGCGCCGCGCGCCGCGGCCAGCGCGGCCACGGACCGGAACTCGTCGGCGAAGCGCAGCTGCTGGGCGAGGAACGCGGTACCGCGCTCGAACCCGAGGGTGCCCATCACGACGCGCCAACCCTTGCCGGGCTCGCCGAACACGAGGTCGGCGGGCGTCCGTGCCCCGTCGAAGAACACCTCGTTGAACTCGGCCGTTCCGGTGAGCTGGGTGATCGGTCGGATCTCGATGCCAGGTTGGCGCATCGGGCACAGGACGAAGCTCAGCCCGTCGTGCTTGGTCGCGCCGGCGGGATCGGTGCGGCACAGCACGAAGATCCAGTCGGCGATGTGTCCGAGGCTCGTCCAGACCTTCTGGCCGTGGAGCACCCACTCGTCGCCGTCGAGCACGGCGGTGGTCCGCACGCCGGCCAGGTCGCTGCCCGCCTCCGGCTCGCTGAATCCCTGGCACCAGTACTCCTCGGCCCGCAGGATCGGCGCCAGGAACCGCTGCTTGTGCGCTTCGGTGCCGAACGCCATCAGCGTCGGACCGAGCAGCTGCTCGCCGAAGAAGCCGGTGCGCTGCGGTCCGCCGGCGCGGGCGTACTCCTCGTTGAAGATCAGCTGTTGGGTCAACGGCAGATCGCGCCCGCCGTACTGGCGTGGCCAGGCGATGCCGACCCAGCCACCCGCGGCCAGCTCGCGCTCCCACGCCCGGCGCACGTCCAGCTCGTCGCCCTCGCCCATGTTGGCACCCGTGCCGAGCGCGGCGAACTCGCCGACGAGGTGCTCGGACAGCCATGTGCGCACCTCGTCGCGGAATGCATCGTCGGCGGCGGAGAAGGTGAAGTCCATCGGTCGGGTGGCGCGGTCAGTGGGTGAGGAACAGGCTGCCCGCGGCGTAGCCGTCGGTGCGTACCTTGCGGTGGGAGAAGCGCCACGTGCCGTCACCGCCGCGGGCGTAGCGGTCCTGGTAACGGCCCCAGTGGTCGAGCCCGATGGCGGTGACCACGTTGAAGTACGCGGTGCCGGTGGCCTCGTCGGCGGCGGAGATGTCGATCACGTGGTTGCTCAGGTGGTGGCGCACGTATCCGCCGGGGGCGCTGCCGGCGACCTGGGCGGCCGCGCCCTCGAACACCGACCGGATCTGTCCGATGCCGGCGTAGCGGCGTACCGCTGCCCCGGCGTCGGACACCTCGATCACCGCGTCGTCGGTGAACAACGGCCACAACGCGCCGAACCGCCCGCCGTCACCGAAGGTGTTGTAGCGCGCGACGAGATCGCGGATCGACTCGCGGGCGACCAGGTCGGCGGCCGAGATCGCCGTCATCACTCGCCCAGCGCGGCGGTGAACGCGAGCAGGTCGGCGGCGTACAGCTCGGGAACCTCCATCGCCGCGAAGTGGCCGCCCCGCGGCATGCGCTCCCAGTGGACGATGTTGAACTGGCGCTCGGCCCATGCCCGCGGCGCCTGGTACAGCTCGCCCGGGTACACCGCGTGACCGGTGGGCACGTCGATGCGCGTCCCGGCCAACGCAGCCCGCGCCCCGCCGCGGCTCATCCCTTCGTAGTACAGCCGCATCGAGGAGCCGATCGTCCCGGTGAACCAGTAGATGCTGACGTTCTCCAGCACCCGGTCGTCGGTGAACGCGTTGGCCAGGTCGCCGTGGCAGTCGCTCCAGGCGTGGAACTTCTCGACGATCCATCCGGCCAGGCCGGCCGGGCTGTCGGTCAGGGCGTAGGCCAGCGACTGCGGCCGGGTCGACTGGATCGCCTGATAGCCGGCGCCCGTGGCCATCGTCGCCCGGCCGCGGGTGAACCCGGCGACCTCCTCGGGCGTGGCCAGCGACATCGGATCGGCGACGCCTTCGGGCGGACCGGAGATCATCATCGTCAGGTGCAGCCCGCGCAGGGCATCCTGATGTTCGGCGCCCATCCAGCCGGCGATGATCGACCCCCAGTCGCCGCCGGCGACGGTGAAGGTCGGCCAGCCGAGGCGCTCCATCAACGTGACCATGATCCCGCCGATCTGCGACGGGCCGACACCGAGCTTGGCGATCGGTCCGCTGAAGCCGTAGCCCGGCAGGGATGGCACCACGACGTGGTGGCGGGCACGCAATGGCTCGATTACGTCGAAGTACTCGGCGACCGAACCGGGCCAGCCGTGCAGCAACATCAGCGGCGTGGCGTCCGTCGCCTCGCTGCGGGCGACAATTGCGTGCACGGTGACGCCGTCGATCTCGGTGCGGATCTGCGGCCAGGTGTTGCACCGCCGCTGGAACGCGTCGACGTCGAACCCGTCGGCCCAGCGGGCGCACAGCCGCTGCAGGGTGGATCGTTCGGTCCCCAGGTCCCAGCCGGTGCCGGGTACCTGGTCGGGCCAGCGTGTCCGCTCGAGGCGGGCCCGCAGATCGGCGACGGCCGACTCGTCGATCGACACCTCGAACGCCTGGATCTCACTCACGGCTCCCTCCGAAAACGCGATCGTGCGCCACGCTGCGAGCTGCAACGTGGCGCACGATCTTCGCATCGATCGGCCGCGGGCGGTCAGCCGGACCACTGGACGTGGCCGGCGTCAGCGTGCCGGCGACATCCGGGGCCGACGTCTCGCGACCTCGGCCGCTGTCTCAGCGGACGGCCGCCGCGGCGTTGACGATGCCGGCCCCGTAGGCCGAACGGTTGTTGATCAGCCCGCGTCCGTACTTCAGGTGGCACCAGCCCGTCGGGCAGGCGTTGCCGAAGTAGTCGGCCGAGGTGTTCTTCGGGTCGTTCGGTCCGGTCTGGTTGTCGTCCTTCGGGTCACGCATGAACGGGGGTATCTCGGCCAGCAGGTCCAGGAGCATGCTGCGCGTCTTCACAGGATCGACCAGCACCGCCGCATCTTCGGCTGTCACGTAGCGGCGGATCTTGGGCCGCTGCAGCACGTTCTCCAACTCGGCGATCAGCTCGGGTGAGACGACTAGCGTTACGATATTTCCCAGCCACAGGTACTCGATCAACTGCCGCGTCG
>CAZMHG010000150.1:0-1969 GCA_964565975.1 uncultured Ilumatobacteraceae bacterium
GCCAACGCTCACGATCGAACACCCCTGGGTCGGTATACCAGCGAGCCGGCAGGGTTGTGGATAGTGACATACGGCCGATCAGTCTACGGCCGGTCGGGTGGTGGAACCTGCTCAGGCTCGGCCGATTTGCGCAGCGCCCCCGGACCCAACACCTGCATCGCGGTGAGGTCGCGCAGCTGCTTTTGCATGCCCTCGGGTGAACCGTCGAGGAACATCACGTTGCCCTTGCCGTTCTCCGCCATGTGACGGATGCTCTCGGTCCACATCGAGAACAGGATCAGCGACGAGTCGACGTTCTGGGTCTCCATCTCCTTGGCCGCCTGGGCCAGGCCGCGGGCGACCTCTTCGCGGAACAGGGCCACGCCTTGGCCGCGCAGCTGGCTGGCGGTGCGCTCGGCCTCGGCGGCGATGCGGATCGCGGTGCCCTCGGCTTCGGCCTGCTTGGTCTTGCGGATCAGCAGCGCGTCGCCCTCGTTGGTGGCAGCGGCCTTGAGGTTGTTCGAGGCGACGACCTGGGCCATCGACGTGGTGATCGCCTGGTCGAAGGTGATGTCGTTGAGCTGCAGGTCGATCAGGTGGAAGCCCCACGTCTCGATGACGTGGTCGAGGTTGTCCTTCACCTCGGACACGATCTCGCCGCGCAGACCGAGGATCTCGGCCTGCTTCTTCGTCGCCACGAAGCCACGCGTCGAGCCCTCGACACTGCGAACCAGCGCCGTGAGGAAGTCCTTCTCCGACACGAACTTGAAGGCGATGTTCTTGATCGTCTCCTCGTTCTCGTTGATCGCCCCGTAGACCATCATCGCCGTGAAGTACACGTTCGCCTGGTCCTGGGTGATCGCCTGGAACTGCAGCTCCGAGGCCCGGTTCTGGATGCTGATCCGCCGGTAGATCTTCTCGACGAACGGCGTGACGACGCTGAGGCCGGGGCGCAGCGTGCGCCGGTACTTGCCGAACACGGTGGTCACCGCGACGGTGCCCTGGTTGACCTGACGGAGCCCGGTGAGGACGGTCGCGATGAGCAACACCAGGATGACGATCACGGCGCCCTGTCCGGCACCGATCTGGGCGGTGAGCATGGCAACGCTCCTCTCGGGCAGCGGACCCACGCCGTGCCCGATCGGGACGCTATCGAGCCCCGCGGGCCGTTGGACTCTTTCCGAATGGGGGCTGTCGCAGGACAATGGTGGTGCACTGATCCACGGACGGAGGCCAGGCCATGAGCGAGTCGACGAACACAGGCACGAACACCGGCGCCACCGGCGCGACGACCGGCAGGGTGATCGTCGGGATCGACGGGTCGGAGTGCTCGGCGAAGGCCCTGCGCTGGGCGCTCGACCACGCTGCAGTGACCGGCACGACCGTCCATCTGGTGGCCTGCTGGCAGCGGCCGCTGGTGTTCGACGCCGGCGGGCTTGGCGTCGCCGCGCCCCCGGACGAGGAGCTGTCCCACGCGGCCGACACCTGGTTGTCGCAGACCTGGCAGGCGTGCGCCGGCCCGATCGACGCGGCAACGGCACGTGGATGCGCGGTCACCCGCGAAGTCCGCCTGGGCGCCGCCGACCTGGTCCTCGAGGAGATGTCCGGCGAGTGCGACCTCCTCGTGGTCGGGCGCCACGGCCACAACGCCTTCCAGCGTTTGCTCGGCACGACCAGCCGGCACGTCGCCGACCATGCCCGGTGCGCGGTGGTCGTGGTGCCCGAAGCCTGACGGCGGGCGCTGCCGGCTACGGGGTGTCCGGCTGGAAGTTGAGGGCGACCGAGTTCATGCAGAACCGCTCGCCCGTCGGCGTCCCGTAGCCGTCGGGGAACACATGGCCGAGATGTGAACCGCACCTCGCGCACCGGACCTCGGTTCGCGCCATGCCGTGGCTACGGTCCTCGATCAGCTCCACAGCCTCGGGCCTCACCGCCTGGTAGAAGCTCGGCCAACCACACCCGGACTCGAACTTGGTGCCGGACATGAACA
>CAZMHG010000150.1:1979-6730 GCA_964565975.1 uncultured Ilumatobacteraceae bacterium
CAGCTCGTTGCCACACGCGCCGCAGTGATACCGGCCGTCGCGATGCTCGTGCAGCAAGGCTCCGGTCCCGGCACGCTCGGTCGCAGCGTGGCGCAGCACGGCAAACGCTTCGGGTCCCAGCCGCGTGCGCACTTCGTCGTCGTCGAGTTGCACCTCGTAGCTCATGATCCGTCCCTTCGGTCGTGGTGAGGCAACGGTAGCGACCCGCCGGCCGACGGCGCCCACGACCCGCCGCCGATAGGCTCGCCGAGCACCATCGCGGGTGTAGCTCAATGGTCAGAGTTCCAGCCTTCCAAGCTGGCTATGCGGGTTCGATTCCCGTCACCCGCTCTGCACTGCGCCGTGGGGTGCAGCGTTCGCATCGGGCGCGTCGGGTCCGAGCGTCTCCAGGGCGATGTCGACGAACCGCTGCGCGGCCGGCGACAGCGTTCGCTCGTTCGACCACACCAGGCTGATGGTCCGGCTGAGGTCGTCCTGCAGGGCGATCGCCACGCCACCGTCGACGAGCTCGCGCTCCACGGTGAGGTTGGGCATCACCGAGCACCCAAGCCCGGCGTGGACCATGCGTTGGCGGGCCGTGTTGTCGTCGGTACGGAACGACGTCTCGGTCGGCACGCCCCACCGGCGCAGCGCGGCGTCGACGCGCAGGGTGCACGGCTCGTTAGCCGATCCGGCGACGAGGTGTTCACCGGCGAGGTCCTGCAGTGAGATGTGCTCCCGGTGTGCCAGTCGATGTCCGGGTGGCACGACCACGGTGAACCGATCGTCGAGCAGACGCCGGCTGGAGAGCGCCTCGCTGTCCCAGTCGCTCTCGACGAATGCCAGGTCGAGTGCACCCTCGCGCAGCAGACCGACGACCCGACGGCCGAAGTCCTCGGAGTGGATCGTCACGGTCACGTCCGGCCACGCCGCCTTGAACACCGCCAGGACACGCGGGACGAGCTTGGCGCTCGCCGATTGGAAGCTGCCGATCACCAGGTGCCCGGCATGGCCGTCGCGCAGCGCGTCCAACTCGCGGCGAGCGGCGTCGAGCCGCTGGAGGATCCCGCGGGCGTGGCGCTCCATGGCCTCGCCCGCCGCGGTCAGCGTCACCGGCCGCGGCCCGACCCCTCGGTCGACGAGACGCGTGCCGACGACACGCTCCAGCGCGGCCAACTGCTGCGACACCGCGCTCTGCCCGTAGCCCAGCTCCTGTGCGGCCCGGCTGATCGACGTGGTCCGGGCGATCGCCACCAGTGCGGCGAGATGCCGCGTGTCCACATCCCAAGGTTCATTCGCTGTCACGTTGAACATCATGTCAGATAATCGTTTGACACATTAATCGCTCCCCGGCATGATTGCCTGCAGTCATCACGCAAGAAAGGACTAAAACCATGCTTGGTATCGCGTTCGGAATGCTGGCCCTGCTGTTCGCCGTCGCCGGATTCGAGGTCGCCGCAGATCGCTACGGCGTCGACTCCCGCCCGCTCGGGGACTGGCGCTCGCTCAACCAGTAACTGGTCCTCCGGCCGCCGGGCCCGACCCGGCGGCCTGGTGACCTGGTGGCCCGGTGGCCTGGTGGCCTGGTGGCCCGGTGGATCATGGTGCGGGTCGCCCCGGTGACGCATCATGGTGGGGTGCGCCCCCGTCCAAGCCCACCCCGCCTCGAACACGGCTCGACGACCTTCGTCGGGACCGGCCGGCCGAGGCTGTCGTGGACCGTCGACCACGCGCCACCCGGCTGGCGACAGCTGGGGTACGAGGTCGAGGTCCGCGGCGCCGGTGGCGACCGCACGGCGTCCGTGCACTCGGCCGACAGCGTCCTGGTGCCGTGGCCGTTCGCCGAGCTGCGGTCACGCGGGCTCGCCGACGTGCGAGTCCGGGTGATCGACGGCGACGGTCCCGGCGAGTGGAGCGAATGGGCCACCGCCGAGGCGACGCTGCTCGACCCCGCCGACTGGGTGGCGGTGCCGGTCTGTCCGGCGCGCGACCCGGCGGCGGAGACCACCTTTCGCACGCGGTCGTCGTTCCAGGTCGGCGGTCGGGTCGTCCGGGCCCGGCTGTACGCCACGGCGTACGGGGTGTACACGGTGCAGATCAACGGCGCCGACGTCGGGTCCGAGGTCCTCGCACCCGGATGGACCAGCTACGAGTACCGTCTCCGGTTCCAGACCTTCGATGTCACCGAACTCATCCGCACCGGCGCCAACGCGATCGGGATCACCGTCGCCGAAGGCTGGTATGCGGGGAAGGTCGGGTTCGCCGGCGGCGTGCGCGCGTTCTACGGACCACGCTGTGCTGCGTTCGCGCAGCTCGAAGTCACCGTCGCCGACGGTTCGGTGCATGTGGTGGCGACCGACGCGACGTGGGCAACGGGGCCAAGTCCGTACGTGTCGGCGAGCCTGTACGACGGCGAGCACTACGACGCCCGCCTCGACGATCCGGGCTGGTCGAGCGGTGGGTACGACGCGTCGGCCTGGCCAGCGGCAGACACGCTCGACTCCCCCACCGCGATGCTCGTCGCGCCGAGCGGCCCGCCGGTCACCCGCCACGAGGAGTTCGCGCCGATCAAGATCTGGACCTCGCCGGCGGGCGCGACGCTCGTCGACTTCGGCCAGAACATCTCCGGACGCATCCGGCTGCACGGCACGGCCCCGGCCGGGCATGCCGTCGTCGTGCGCCACGCCGAGGTGCTCGAAGACGATGAGCTCGGCACGCGACCGCTGCGCCAGGCGGCCGCAACCGACACGTACGTGTTCGCCGGCGGCGGGATCGAGAGCCACGAACCGGCGTTTACCATCCATGGGTTCCGCTACGCCCAGGTCGACGGCTGGCCGGACGACCTGCGGCCGGAGAACGTCACGGCCGTTGCCTGCTACTCCGCCGTCGGCGAGATCGGCGAGTTCGGCACGTCGAACGCCGACCTCAACCGGCTGCACCACAACGTGCACTGGAGCATGAAGGGCAACTTCGTCGACATCCCGACCGACTGCCCCCAGCGTGACGAGCGCTTGGGCTGGACGGGAGACATCCAAGTGTTCGCACCGACGGCGGCGTTCCTCGGCAACTGTGCGGGATTCCTCGAGTCGTGGCTCGCCGACCTCGCCGTGGAGCAGATCGAGTACGGCACGGTGCCGGTCTACGTCCCGTGGGTGCCGTTGCTGTTTCCGCCCGCGCCCGGTGCGGCCTGGGGCGACGCCGCGGTCATCGTCCCGTGGGTGCTGTACGAGCGCTACGGGGACGCCGGCATCCTCGCCCGGCAGTACCCCAGCATGCGCGCCTGGGTCGACCAGATCGCTTCGATCGCCGGTGGCAGCCACCTGTGGGACACCGGCTTCCAGTTCGGCGACTGGCTCGACCCGGCCGCGCCGCCCGACCAGCCGGCCGCGGCGCGTACCGACGCCCACCTCGTCGCCACGGCGTACCACGCCCACACGGCGCGCCTGCTGGCGACGACGGCAGCCGTGCTGGGGAAGGACGAGGACGCCACCCGGTACACCACACTCGCCGACGAGGTCGCCCGGGCATTCGCCGCGGAGTACGTCACCCCGTCCGGGCGGTTGGCCAGTGATGCACAGACGGCGTACGCGCTGGCGTTGCGCTTCGACCTCCTCCCAACCAGCGCGCAGCGGGCCCGCGCCGGGCAGCGGCTGGCCCAGTTGGTGCGTGCCGAGGACTTCCACATCGGGACGGGGTTCGTCGGAACGCCGATGGTGTGCGATGCGTTGGCCGACACCGGCCACGTCGACGACGCCTACCACCTGCTGCTGCAGACCAGTTGTCCGTCATGGCTCTACCCGGTGTCGATGGGCGCGACGACGATCTGGGAACGCTGGGACAGCATGCTGCCGGACGGGCGGATCAACCCTGGCGAGATGACGTCGTTCAACCACTACGCCCTCGGTGCGGTTGCCGACTTCATGCACCGGCGGATCGCCGGCCTTGCACCCGGCGCTGCGGGGTACCGGCGCATGCTCGTGAGCCCGCTGCCCGGCGGTGGGCTGACGTCCGCCCGCGCGGCACACCGAACGCCCTACGGCCAGGCGTCAGTTTCGTGGGAACGGGTCGGCGATCGGTTCGCGCTCGCCGTCACGGTCCCGCCCTCGGCCACTGCTGAGCTACGTCTACCCGACGGGTCGACCCCGTTCGACGTCGGATCCGGCACCCACCAGTTCGCCTGCACCTGGCGCGCCCCAGCGGACGACCCGCCCCGGCCGAAGCGGCGACATCCCTTCGACCTGGACCAGTAGGCAGCAGGCAGTCCGCATGAGGCGTCCGCTCGTCGGGATCAAAGAGGTTGCCACGCGTGCCGGCGTGTCCGTCGGGACGGTGTCGAACGTGCTGAACCGGCCCGATCGTGTCTCGGTCGCGATCCGTGACCGCGTGCTGGGCGTGATCGCCGAGGTCGGCTACGTACGGAACGGATCGGCGGCGCGGTTGCGCGCGACGTTCAACAATGCGATCGGGCTCGTCGTGCTCGACACCAGCAACCCGTTCTTCACCGAGGTGGCCTCGCACGGTTACCTGGTGATCGTGAACGGCCCGCCCGAGCCCCGCGGTGGAAGCGGCCAGGGATTCCCGAGAACGAAGGCCGCGGATCTGCTCGCGTCGGTGCAGTGGGCGTCAGACGAGCACGCGAGACGCGAGAGCCAGTACTTCGGACGGCTCGACACGACGAAGGTCGCCGTGATGGGGCAGTCGTGTGGAGGCCTGCAGGCGCTCGACATCTCGCGCGACCCGCGGATCACGACTCTCGTGCTGTGGAACAGCGG
>CAZMHG010000151.1:0-1570 GCA_964565975.1 uncultured Ilumatobacteraceae bacterium
TGACCAACCCCGGCACCATCGGCACCGTGCAGAGCGTGCCGCGGCTGATGCCCGGTCAGGGCGTCATCGTCGGCGTCGGCACGATCGACTACCCGGCGGAGTTCCAAGGCGCCGACCACAAGGCGCTGAGCCAGATCGGCATCAGCAAGGTCGTCACCGTCACCAGCACCTACGACCACCGCATCATCCAGGGCGCCGAGAGCGGGCTGTTCCTCAAACGCGTCCACGAGCTGCTGCTCGGTGAGCACGGCTTCTACGACGACGTGTTCGACAGCCTCGGCGTGCCCTACCGGGCTGTCGTCTGGCTGGCCGACCACAACGACCTGGACGACCACGACGACGACACCGCCCACAAGCAGATGCAGGTCGCCACCCTGATACGTGTCCACCGCGTCCGCGGCCACCTGATCGCCGACCTCGACCCGTTGCGCTGGAAAGATCCGGAGATGCCGGTCGAGCTGGACCCGGCAACCTACGGGTTGACGATCTGGGACCTCGACCGCGAGTTCCTCACCGGCGGCGTCGGTGGGACCGACCGGATGAAGCTCGGCGACCTGCTGCACGTCCTGCGCGACGCGTACTGCCGCACGATCGGCGTCGAGTACATGCACATCCAGAGCACCGCCGAGCAGCGTTGGATCCAGCGCAAGATCGAAGGTGTGCGGGCGACGACCTCGCCCGAGCGGCGGACCCGGATCCTCGACCGGCTGAACGCCGCCGAGGCGTTCGAGAAGTTCCTGGCGACCAAGTACGTCGGCACCAAGCGCTTCGGGTTGGAGGGTGCCGAGTCGGCGATCCCCATCCTCGACCAGGTGCTGTCGATGGCCTCCGACGCCGGGCAGGCCAAGGCCGTGCTCGGCATGGCGCACCGCGGCCGGCTCAACGTGCTGGCCAACATCATGGGCAAGAGCTTCAACCAGATCTTCAAGGAGTTCGAAGGACACGTCGATCCGTCCTCGGTGCAGGGGTCCGGCGATGTCAAGTACCACCTCGGGGCGACGGGCACGTTCCACGCACCGAGCGGCAGCGAGATGCCGATCGAGCTGGCCGCCAACCCCAGCCACCTGGAGACGGTCGACCCGATCGTGATGGGCATGGTGCGCGCCGTCCAGGACCGCACCGACCCGCCGGGCTCGTTCCCGGCGCTGGCGGTGCTGATCCACGGCGACGCCGCCTTCGCCGGCCAGGGCGTGGTCGCCGAATGCCTGGCGATGAGCGACATCATGGGCTATCGCATCGGCGGCACCGTGCACCTGGTGATCAACAACCAGATCGGCTTCACCACGTCCCCGCAGCATGCGCGCAGCAGCCAGTACTGCAGCGACGTCGGCAAGATGGTCCAGGCGCCGATCTTCCACGTCAACGGCGACGACCCGGAGGCGTGCGTGCGCGTCGCCGAGCTGGCCTTCGAGTACCGCCAGCAGTTCCACAAGGACGTGATCATCGACATGGTCTGCTACCGCCGGTACGGGCACAACGAGGGCGATGACCCGAGCTACACCCAGCCGTTGATGTACAAGGCGATCGCCGAACGGCGCAGCGTGCGCAAGCTGTACGTCGAGGTGTTGGT
>CAZMHG010000151.1:1580-6712 GCA_964565975.1 uncultured Ilumatobacteraceae bacterium
CGGCGACATGAGCCTGGACCAGGCCGAGCAGGCGCTCGCCGACTTCCAGGGCAAGCTGCAGGACTCGCTCGACCAGGCGCGCGACAGCGCGCCGACGCCGTTCCACGCACCCAAGCCGGCACCTGCCGTCGGCGTGCTGGCGCACGTCGACACCGGCGTGCCGCGGGCTGAGCTCGACGCGATCTTCAACAACCTCACGGCGTACCCCGACGGCTTCGCCGTCCACCCCAAGCTGGCCCGCCAGTTCGAGGCTCGGGCCAAGATCTACGCCCAGGGCGAGGTCGAGTGGGCGACCGCCGAGCACCTGGCGATCGGTTCGCTGGTGATCGAGGGCAACCCCGTCCGCCTGGCCGGCGAGGACTGCCGGCGCGGCACCTTCAGCCAGCGGTACGCGGCGCGGGTCGACTACGACGACGAGCAGGTGTGGATCCCCAACGCCACCGTGCCGGGTGCAACGGCTCCGTTCTGGGTGTACGACAGCTTGCTCAGCGAGTACGCCGCGCTCGGTTTCGAGTGGGGCTACGCGCAGGCGCGTCAGGACGCGCTGGTGATGTGGGAGGCGCAGTTCGGCGACTTCATCAACGGAGCCCAGATCGTCATCGACCAGTACCTGGTCGCCGCCGAGGACAAGTGGGGTCAGAAGACGGGCTTGGTCCTGCTCCTCCCGCACGGGTTCGAGGGCCAGGGCCCCGAGCACAGCTCGGCGCGCATCGAGCGCTTCCTCACGCTGTGTGCCGAGGACAACATCCAGGTGTGCAACGCGACCACCGCGGCGCAGTACTTCCACGTGCTGCGCCGCCAGCTGCGCCGGCCAGGCGTGCTCAAGCCACTGATCCTGTTCACGCCCAAGGCGCCGCTGCGCATGAAGGAGAGCCGTTCGCCGATCGACGAGCTGACCCACGGCTCGTTCCAGGAGGTGCTCGACGACCCGGGTGTGACGTCCGCCGCCGACGTGCGCCGGATCGTGTTCTGCAGCGGCAAGGTCTGCTGGGACCTGATCGCCGAACGTGACCGCCGCCAGGCGCCGGTGGCCGTGGTGCGCGTCGAGCAGCTGTACCCGTTCCCCAAGGAGCAGCTGCGCGACGTGTTCGCCGGCTACCCGAATGCCAAGGACCTGGTCTGGGTCCAAGAGGAACCCGACAACATGGGCCCCTGGCGCTTCGTGGAGGCGCGCACCTGGCGGTTCAAGGATCGCTACGACCTGCGTTCGGTGTCGCGCATCGGCAGCGGCAGCCCGGCGACCGGATCGAAGGCGATCCACGACCAGGAGCTGCAGGACATCCTGGCCGAGACGTTCGACCCGCCGTACACATGATCGTGCCGGCGACGAGCTGCGCGGGGGCGCCGGGTCCCGGGGACGACCACACCTGTTGTGGTTGACTGGCAGGCGTTATGCCGTTGCACGTGATCGTCGACGGATCGAACCTCGCCACCGAAGGCCGATCCATGCCCAGCCTCAAGCAGTTGAACGAGGCGGTGATGGCCTACATCGCCGAGCACCCGACGGCGCTGATCACCGTGGTCGCCGACGCCACCTTCGGGCACCGGATCGACAAGACCGAGGTCGAGGAGTTCGACGCGGCCGTGGCCAACAACGAGATCGTCTGCCCGCCCGCAGGGGCGATCGGTCGGGGCGATGCGTTCGTCCTGAGCATCGCCAACAAGGTCGGCGCGTCGATCCTGTCGAACGACAGCTACCAGGAGTTCCACGGGCAGTATCCATGGCTGTTCGACGAAGGCCGCCTCGTCGGCGGCAAGCCCGTCCCGCACGTCGGTTGGGTGTTCGTCAACCGCACCCCGGTGCGTGGCGTGACCAGCCGCAAGGCCGTTGCCGACGCCAAGCGCAAGACCGGCAAGGCCCAGGGCGCTGCCGTCAAGGCCGGCAACCGACCGAGCGCCGCGGCGAGCCAGCCGATGCCCGTGCCCACGTCGCCCCCGCCCGGCAGGGCCCCGCAGCGAAGCGCTGCCAAGGCGGCCCCTGCCGCTGCTGCACCTGCCGCGGCGGCCGCCGCTGCCGCACCCGACCCGGCGCTGCAGGTGGCCGGCGCAGCCGAGACGTCGCATCGCCAGTCGGCAGTGCCGGCGGGGGTCAACGACCTGATGTCGTTTCTCACGTTCGTCGGCCAGCACCCGGTCGGCTCGCCCGTCACCGGCGTGGTCGATCACTACTCGTCGCACGGTGCGTACCTGCGGATCGGCGAGATCGTCGGGTACGTGCCGCTGCGACTGATGGCCGACCCCGCGCCGCGCAGTGCCCGCGAGCTGATGAAGGTCGGCGAGACCGTCCACCTGGTCGTCGAGAGCTATTCCCCCGGCCGGCGCAGCCTGGACCTCGCCGTGCCGGCGATGTCGTCGGTCGCGCCGCCTGCCGCACCGGCCCGACGCAAGCGGCGCCCGGCGTCCGAGGCCGCCGTCGGCCAACCGGCCGACCCGGCACCGGTCGACACCGCACCGGTCGAGACAGCAGCAGTCGAGGCAGCAACACCGGGCCCGACCGGCGCAGCGCGGCGCCGGACGCGGCGACCGTCCGAGGCGGTGCCGGACGCGCCGGCTGCTGCGCCCGCCGCCGAGCCGGCCAGCAGCGCCGGTCGCCGGCCGAGCAAGCGCACGCCGGCCACGAACGACCAGGCAGCATCGCCCGGCGCCGAGTCTGCGCCGGGTGCTGGGTCTGCGCCGGGCGTCGAGCCTGCGCCGGGCAGCTCCGGGGGTGCGCGGAGGAAGTCGACGCGTGCCACCGCGGCGAGCACGGCCGGGGCCCTGCCGACGACCGGCGCAGCAGCCGCGGCCCCCGCTGCCACGGCGAAGCCGAGCGAGAGGCGGGCCACGGCACCTGGCGCAACCGCGGCCGTGCCCGAACCGATCAAGGCACCCGCCCGCGGGGCGCGCCGCACGGGCGCGGGAACCGCACACCCGCCGAGCGCAGACGCGGCGGCCAGGCCCGACGTCGCCGCAAGCGCCGCACCGACCGCCGCCCGGCCGGCACGCCGGGCGAAGGCGGCGCCTGCCACCACCACCCCTGCCGCGCAGCCCCGGCCTGCCCGGTCGGCACGGCCCGCAGCTGCCGCGCAGCCCGCCGGAGCGGCAACGCCTGCCGCGGCAGCACGGCCCGCCAAGGCAGCGACGCCGGCCGCGGCGTCCCGCGTCATCAAGGCGGCGGCGGAACCGAAGGCGCCAGCGGGACCGGAGGCCGTCGCCGAACCGAAGGCGGCCGGGGCGGGTCGATCGGCGAGGACGGCGCGCCCGGCTGCGGCCGGCGGCTCGTCCAAGTCGGCGGCGTCCGGGCTCACCGCGGGTCGGACGGCGTCGGGCGGTTCGCCGGCGCCGGCCCGCCGATCGGGCGGCACGCGCAAGCCGGCGGCGTCGGCCGCGCCGGATCCGTCGTGAGGTTCGCCACCTGGAACGTCAACTCGCTCAAGGTGCGGCTGCCGCGCGTGGAGGAATGGCTCGCCGACGTCCAGCCCGACGTGCTGTGCATGCAGGAGACCAAGCTGGCCGACGCTGCGTTCCCGGCGCTGACGTTCGCCGGGCTGGGCTACGAGTCGGCGCACTACGGGCAGGGGCAGTGGAACGGCGTGGCGATCCTGTCGCGCGTCGGGCTCTCCGACGTGGTCGCCAACTTCGCGACGGCTTCCGGCGCGCCCGACCCCGACGCACGGGTGATCTCCGCCCGCTGCGGCGGCATCTCGTTCACCAACGTGTACGTGCCCAACGGCAGGGCGCTGGACAACCCGCATTACACCTACAAGCTGGCCTGGCTGGAGCAGCTCCGCAGCCACGTCGACGCGATCGCCACCCCGGCCGACGGCGTGGTGGTCACCGGTGACTTCAACATCGCCCCCGCCGACATCGACGTCTACGACCCGGCGAAGTTCGTCGGCGAAACCCACACCAGCGCCGCCGAACGTGAGCGGCTGCAGCACCTCCTCGACTGGGGTCTGGTCGACGTCTTCCGCGAGCACCACGAGGGTGGCCAGCTGTACAGCTGGTGGGACTATCGCGCCGGCGACTTCCATCAGGGCCGCGGCCTGCGCATCGACCTGGTGCTCACCAGCGCGTCGGTCGCCCGGCGAAGCTCGTTCGTGGTGATCGATCGCAACGCGCGCAAGGGCCAGTCGCCGTCCGACCACGCGCCGGTCGTCGTCGACCTCGACGACGCGTCGCACTGACCGTCACATGCCACGCTCGCGCCGCGACCGTCTCGCCGCGTCGATGCGCCGGGTGATCGACGAGATCGCGCTCGCGCCCACTGCCGGTAAGGCGTTCGAGCAGGCCAAGGCACTGGTCGACCAGGCCGCCCGCGTGCTGGCCGACGACCGCGCTCGCCGGGCGCCGCGCCCGCCCACGTGGAACGACCCCGACCGTGACCACTTCATGTCGACCAGCCCGTTCACCGGCCCCGCCAGCCCGCTCTCACCGCCGATCCGCCTGAGTGTCGGCGACGACGGCACTTCGAACGCCACGGTGTACGGCGACGTCACCTTCGGTGCGGCGTACGAGGGCCCACCGGGCTGCGTCCACGGAGGTTTCATCGCCGCGGGATTCGACGAGGTGCTCGGCTACGTCGTCTCGCGAACGCAGCATCCGGGGATGACCGCGAAGCTGTCGGTCACCTACCGATCGCCCTCGCCGCTCGGCCAGCCGCTGCGCTTCAGCGCCAGGATCGACCACGTCGACGGGCGCAAGACCACCGTCGCCGGCGAGCTGCGCACGGTGGCCGACGGCCGGCTGTGCGCCCAGGGAACGGCGTTGTTCATCGGGGTCCGTCCAGAGCACTTTGCCGTGGTCGCCCCCGACGTGGTCAGCGAGATGCGCCGGAAGCTGTCGGCACCGGCGGAAGCAGGGACGCAGACGTCGGCGTGATGCCGAGCACGGCGGCCAGGGTGGCCGCGTCCTGCGGTCCTGCGTGGTGCAACTCGAGGAGTTGGCGGTCGCTGCACACCACGTGCTCCTCGATCCCTGCGCCGCGGGCGACCAGCCGACGCCAGGCCTTCCACGCTGCCAACGGGTCCTCGGCGCGGCGACGGCGGGGCAGCGGTGACGGGACCGGACGGTCGACCGCGGCCGCCGCGCGCAGGCCCGCCAGCCACGGGCTCTCCACGGCGGACGCGCCGCGCCGGCGTTCGGTGGTGAGC
>CAZMHG010000152.1:0-6707 GCA_964565975.1 uncultured Ilumatobacteraceae bacterium
CGTTCCTGGGATTCGCGTGGACGTCGGGCTGGACGAGCTGCGACCTGCGTGGTGACCGTTGGTCAGCGAACCAGCGACCGCAACGCCGAGAACACCGTCGGCGGCGCGGCGATCGACAATCCGTCGTTCTCGGGACATGGCAGCTCGACGAGCGCTCCGGCCTCGGCAGCGATCAGCGCTCCCGCGGAGTAGTCCCACAGCTTGGTGTCACGCTCGTAGTACGCGTCGAGCCTGCCGCAGCCGACCCAGCACAGCTGCAGCGCCGCGGAGCCCATGCAGCGGATGTCCCGGCAGCGCGGCAGCAGGTCGCGCACGACGTCGCCTTGCGCCCGGCGGAGCGCGGCGCGGTACGAAAAGCCGGTGGCGACCAGCGCCTGGTCCAGTGCCCCGACGCTCGAGGCGCGGATCGGTCGGCGGTCCAGCGTCGCGCCCCCACCGAGCCGGGCCGTGAACACCTCGCCGCGCACGACGTCGACGACGACGCCGACGGCGACCTCGCCGTGCACCGCGGCGGCGACGCTGACGGCGACGTTGGGGATGCCGTAGGTGTAGTTCACCGTGCCGTCGAGCGGGTCGACGATCCACACCAGCTCGCCCGCCGTCGACGTGGAGTCCGACTCCTCGCCGATGAAGATCGCCGGGGCGACCGACCTGCCGGCTGCCGTGGCGGCGGACGCGCCGACCGACGTGCCGACCGACCGGAGCAGCGCGTCGCGGATGACACCCTCGGCGTCGAGGTCGGTCTGGGTGACGACGTCGGTCGGCGACGACTTCCTGGCGACCTCCACCGAGTGGCCGAGCGAGCGGCGGATGACCTCGGCGCCCTGCTGCGCGGCCTGCACGGCGCAGCGCTCGATGGTCACCAGGTCAGGCACACAGGACCTCGACACCGGCGGCCTCGATCGCCCGGCGGTCCTCGACGCTGGCCCTGCGGTCGGTGACGAGGACGTCGATGTCCTCGAAGCCGGCGTAGCCGAAGGTGTGGTCGCTGCCGAACTTGCTGGCGTCGACCAAGGCCACGACCCAGCGGGCCGACTCGATCATCGCCCGCTTGACCAGGCTCTCCTCGCGATAGGGCGTGGTCAGGCCGCGCTCGAGCGACAGCCCGTCGCAGCTGATGAACAGCACGTCGGCACGGACCCGCCGCACCGTCTCGACGACCGACGCGTCGACCATCGCCAAGGTGTTGATCCGCACCGCACCACCGAGGATCATCAGGTTGTTCACCCCGCGGCGGGCCAGGGTCAGCCCCGTCGACAGCGAGTTGGTCATCACCTGCACACCGCTGTCCACCGGGAACACCTCGGCAAAGCGATTGGACGTCGAGCCGGAGTCGATCAGGACCGACCCGCTGTCGGGGATCTGGCCCAACGCGAGCAGGGCGATGTCGTGCTTCTCCGTCGCGTTCTGGGTGTCGCGCAGGTCGATCATCGGCTCGTGCGAGTGCCGCTGCGTGGCGACCGCACCCCCGTGAACCCGGCGCAGCAGGTGCTTGGACTGCAGCTCGCTGAGGTCGCGCCGGATCGTCTCGGTGGTCACCTCGAAGTGGTGGGCCAGTTCGGTGACCTCGACCGACCCGTTGCGCATCGCCAGGAGGTAGATCTCCTGCTGGCGCTGGTGGGGCACCCGGCCGGCCCGCGGCGCGTCGCCGCTCGCCGGCGCGGTGTCACGCATCGGCAAGCGACGCGATCGCCCCGATCGGGCCGCGCTCGGCCAGCGAGGCGGCGGCAGCCGCGAACACGTCGCGGAATCGTTCGTTGGTGGAGACCGCGTTGGGGAACACGGCGTCGAAGTCTAGGAAGCGCACGGGGTCGGTGGCCGACGCGCGCGCGGCGTCGCGGGGCGCGTCGCCGGCGGCGTCGAACGACTGCTGGTCGCGTGGCACGGTGGACAGGTAGCGGTGCCAGCCGGCGAGCGCCAGCGCGGCCCGCTCGATGGGTCCGCCGAACTGGATCTGGCCGACGATCGTGGGGATCAGGAACGTGGGGAACTTGGCGGTGCCGTCGATGCACAGGCGGGCGATCTGGTCGCGCACACCGGTGTTGGCGAACCGCTCGATGACGACGCGCACGTAGTCCTCGCGCGGGTGGCCCGGGATCGGCGTCAGCGTCGGGAGCGCCTCGCGCATCAGCAGCTGCTGCAGGTACCGGTGGATCTCGGGGGTGGCCAACGCCTCGTCGACGTAGGTGATCCCGGCCAGCGCGCTGAGGTAGGCGATGCACGAGTGCCCGGCGTTGAGCAGGCGCAGCTTGTACAGCTCCCAAGCGTGCACGTCGTCGGTGAACAGCGCGCCGGCGTCCTCCCACGCCGGCCGGCCGGCGGCGAAGTGGTCCTGGATGACCCATTGGCGAAAGGGCTCGGCGACCACCGGCCAGCGGTCGCCGATGCCGTACGTGTCGGCCAGCCAGCGCCGGTCGGCGTCGTCGGTGACCGGAGTGATCCGGTCGACCATCGTGTTGGGGAAGGTGCACTGGCGGTCGACCCAGCGGGCCAACTCGACCGAGCGTCGCGCTGCCGCGGCCGACAGGGCGCGCCGAGCGACGTCGCCGTTGCCCGGCAGGTTGTCGCAGCTGAGAATGGTGATCGGACCCGCGGCGTCGGCACGGCGGCGGTCGAGACACGCGGCGACGCTGTCCAGCGTCGTGCGCTGACCGGGTTCCGGCTCGGCGTAGCCGGCCTCGGTGATCGTCAGCGAGAGGATCGCCGTGGCCGGGTCGGCGATTGCCGCTGCCGCCAGGCCGGGCTCGTCGGTCGCCAGCACGTAGTCGACGATGCTTCCGACGATTCGCGTGTCCCGTTCGGTCGAGCCCTTCTCGGTCAGGGTGTACAGGCCGTCCTGTGGCCCGAGTGCGTCGGCCATCGCCCGGTCGCCTGGCAGCAGGCCGAGTCCGCGGATGCCCCACCGACCGCCGCGCTCGGCGAGCTCGTCGGTGTACAGCGCCATGTGGGCGCGGTGGAAGCCACCAACGCCAAGGTGGACGATGCGCGGCGCCAGCCGGCCACGGTCGTAGGTCGGTACGGGCACGCCGCGCCCGGCGATGGCTGCCAGCGTCGTGCTGTCGAGTGGCAAGAGCTCAGTCACGGAGCATCACTGCAACACCCAAACCAACATTTGTCAACACAAGAAGCGCGGAATTTCTTGGGATTAGCTCTTGATTCGGGAGCAAATCCACACGATACTGGCGGCTCGCCGAGGCCGGTCAGGGGCTTGCCCGGCGATCACAGCCACGAGATCACCCACGATCCGTCATCTGGGGGGAAGGACCACCAATGCACATCCACGCTTCTCGGCGTCGTCGACGCGGCGTCGCGTTCGCCGTCGTCTCACTCGCCGGGCTCTCGCTCGCGGTCCAGCAGGCCGGGGCCACGTCGGGCACGACGGCCGGCACCACGGCCGGCACCACGGCAGCGGTACCGGTGACCAAGGAGATCAACGTCGCGATCGTCGGCAACCCGCAGATGGACGACATCGCCAAGCTGACGCCCGAGCTGTTCACCGCCAAGACCGGGATCAAGGTCAACTACTCGATCCTCGGCGAAGGCGACCTCCGCACGGTCACCACGCGCGACGTCGCCAGCGGCGGCAAGCAGTTCGACGTGATGATGATCGGCATGTTCGAGGCGCCCCAGTTCGGCGCCGCCGGCCTGCTGACCGACCTCACGCCGCTGGCCACGGCGGATGCCAGCTACCAGCTCGACGACATCTTCCCGAGCGTGCGCAACGGCCTGTCGGCCGACGGCAAGCTCTACGCCGCGCCGTTCTACGCCGAGTCCTCGTTCCTCATGTACCGCAAGGACGTCCTCGCCGCAGCCGGCGTGACGATGCCCGCCGCGCCGACGTGGGCCGAGGTCGCCGAGATCGCCAAGAAGGTCAACACGCCCGACATGGCCGGCATCTGCCTGCGCGGCAAGCCGGGCTGGGGCGACCTCGGTGCGTCGTTCACCACCGTGCTGAACACCTTCGGCGGCACCTGGTGGAAGGCCAACGACGACGGCTCGATCGGCGACGCCCAGGTCAACCAGCCGGAGTTCAAAGAGGCGCTCAGCTTCTACGTCGACCTGATCAAGGCGGCCGGTGAGAAGGATGCGGCCAACGCCTCCTACAACGAGTGCACCAAGGCGATGATGGATGGCAAGGCGGCGATGTGGCATGACGCCACGGTCGCCGCGTCCAACCTGGAGAGCGACACCAGCCCGATCAAGGGCAAGCTCGGCTACGCCCTCGCCCCGGTCAACAAGACCAAGGCATCGGGCTGGCTGTGGAGCTGGGCGCTGGCGGTCCCGAAGACCACCACCGACATCGACGCGGCGTGGAAGTACGTGTCCTTCGCCACGGGTCCGGAGTATCTCAAGGAAGCCGGCACCCGCGTCTCGGGTGGCTGGGCCGCCGTGCCTCCGGGCACCCGCCAGTCGCTGTACGACATCCCCGAGTACCAGGCCGCAGCGGCTGCCTTTGCCCAGCCGACGCTGGACGCGATGAAGGCTGCGCCGATCGACAACCCGGGGACCACCAAGCGCCCGGGTCTGCCCGGTGTGCAGTTCGTCGGAGTACCCGAGTTCCAAGACGTCGGCAACCAGTGCACGCAGCTGTTCTCCAGCGTGATCGCCGGTCAGACCGACATCGACAAGGCGCTGAGCGATTGCCAGGCGATCGCCCAGGCAGTGGCCAACGGCGGCTGACCGCCCGCCCGCCCAGACACATCCACGACACATCCGTCACGAGCTGAAAGGCGCCGCCGCCATGGCCGGAACAACCACCAAATCGGTGTTCTACCAGCCCTGGCGGCGGCGCTTGCCGCTGCTCCCGGCACTGCTGTTCACCGTGCTCGTCACCCAGATCCCGTTCCTGATGAGCATCTTCTACAGCCTGACGAACTGGAAGATCGTCGGCATCCCGATCCCCAAGCGCAAGTGGGTCGGCCTGCGCAACTACACCCAGCTGTTCAGCGATCCGCAGTTCCGTGACGCGGCACTGGTGACGGTGTCGATGACGGTGTTCGCCGTGCTGATCTCGATGATCCTCGGGACGCTGATCGCGGTGCTGATGGACCGCAAGTTCTTCGGGCAGGGACTGGTGCGGACCCTGCTGATCACCCCGTTCCTGATCATGCCCGTGGTCGCCGGCCTGATCTGGAAGCTGCAGATGTTCAAGTTCGAGTACGGCATCATCAACTGGGTCTTCGACAGGGTCGGCCTGTCGAGGATCGAGTTCATCGGCCAGCACCCGCTGGTCTCGATCGTCACGGTCCTGGTCTGGCAGTGGACCCCGTTCATGATGCTGATCATGCTCGCCGGGTTGCAGAGCCAGCCCGGCGACGTCCTCGAAGCCGCCAAGGTCGACGGTGCGACCGGGTTCGGGGTGTTCCGCCAACTCACCCTGCGCCACCTGATGCCCTACTTCGAGCTCGGCATCCTGCTCGGCGCGATCTACATCGTGCAGGTGTTCGACCACGTCGACGTGATGACCGGCGGCGGCGTCGGCTCGCAGAACATCCCGTACTACATCTACAACCGCTCGATCGGCGGTGGCTGGCTGTTCGGCAAGTCGTCGGCCTACTCGATCGTCGTGGTGATCGCTGCGTTGATCATCGCCAACTTCTCGTTGCGCGTCCTGTCCCATCTGCTCGAAGGCGAGGACGTCGTCTGATGGCTGGCATCGGTCGCACACTCGGCATCGGCGAGCGCCGCTGGGTGCACAACCTGCTCGGCGCGCTCGCCTGGCTCGTCGGCTTGGTGTTCTTCTTCCCGATCTTCTGGATGGTGCTCGGCAGCTTCAAGACCGAGTCCGACGCCGTCGGCGCGCCGAAGGTGCTGTTCGATGCCTCGCTCGACCGTTACCGCACCGTGATGCACGAGAGCCCGGGCATCCTCGGGTTCTGGCAGGCGTTCAGCAACTCGGCGTTCGTCGTGCTGGTGTCCACGCTGATCGTGTTGCTCCTGGCGATCCCGGCGGCATACGCACTGGCGATCCGCCCGGTGAAGAAGTGGCGCGACGTGCTGATGTTCTTCATCTCCACCAAGTTCCTGCCGATGGTCGCCTCGATCCTGCCGCTGTACATCCTGGCCAAGCAGTTCGACCTGCTCGGCACGCGCACCGTGCTGGTCATCCTGTACACGGCGATGAACCTGCCGCTTGCCGTGTGGATGTTGCGCTCGTTCTTCCAGGAGGTCCCGCGCGAACTGGTCGAGGCGGCCGAGATCGACGGCGCCGGCCTGGCCGGCCAGCTGAAGTCGGTCATCCTGCCGATCGCCGTGCCGGGCATCGCTGCCACGGCGCTGCTGTGCATGATCTTCGCCTGGAACGAATTCTTCTTCGCCCTCCAGCTGAACCCCGCCGGCGAGAACCGGACGATCCCGATCTGGGTCAAGTCGATGGTCAACGAGAAGGAGAACTTCCTGGCGCGCTTGTCGGCGGCGTCGGTGCTGGCCTGTCTCCCCGTGGTCGTCGCCGGCTGGCTGGCCCAGAAGCGCATGATCCGTGGCCTCGCCATGGGCGCGATCAAGTAGCGAGCACGAGGAGGACGAGACGTGGCAGCGGTGCACTTCGAGGGAGCAACCAGGTTCTATCCGGGCACCTCGCGCCCGGCGGTGGACGACTTCAACCTGGAGATCGCCGACGGCGAGCTGCTCGTGCTCGTCGGGCCGTCCGGGTCGGGCAAGTCGACGACGCTGCGGATGCTCGCCGGGCTGGAGCCGCTCGACGGCGG
>CAZMHG010000153.1:0-4056 GCA_964565975.1 uncultured Ilumatobacteraceae bacterium
GGCGACCTTCGCCGCCGGCTCCACCGTCTCGACGACGCCGTCGACCCTGGCGCGCAGCCCGTCCACCAGACGGTCGCGCCGCGCCGCGATCGTCACCACCTCGGGCAGCGACGACTGCGCCTCGGCCAGTGCCGTCGCCATCGCCACCGCGCCGGCGACGTTCTGCGTGCCGCTGCGGCGCTCGCGCTCTTGTCCCCCGCCGACGACGAGCGGCGTCCAGCGCACCGCCGGCCGGACCAGCAGCACGCCGATCCCCTTCGGTCCGCCGAACTTGTGCGCCGACAGGGCGAGCGCGTCCACGTGCGCGGCGACCTCACGCAGCGGCAACCACGGTGCGGCCTGCACGGCGTCGGTGTGCAGCACGGCGGCGGGCGCCAGCCGGCGCACGAGCGCGGCGACCGCGGCGAGGTCGGTGATCGTGCCGACCTCGTTGTTCACCGCCATCACGCTGGCGACGGACGTCTGCGGGCCGAGCACGTGGGCGAGTTGGTCGATGTCGACGTGACCGGTGCCGTCGACGCCGACGATGCGCGCGTCGCCGCGCTCGACCGAGGCCAGCACTGCGTGATGCTCGACCGCCGGGCAGACCGCCTGGCCGCGTCGCGCCTCGACCACGCCGCGGATGAGCGCGTTGTCGCTCTCGGTCCCGCCCGAGGTGAAGATCACGCCACCCGGCTCCCACCCGGCGAGCTCGGCGATTCGCTCACGCGCCTCGTCCAGCGCCTGGCGCGCCTGGCGCGCGAAGCGGTGTGCGCCGGACGGGTTGGCGTACTGCCCGTCGAGATACGGGAGCATCGCCTCGATCGCGCCGCGCCGCATCGGCGTGGATGCCGCGTGGTCGAGGTAGACGAGATCCGCCATGCATCCAGGCTACGGACGAGCGCGGCCGACCCCGGCCGACCCCGGCTGCCCGGGTGCACGGTGCAGGTGCAGTGCGGGTGCAGGCACAGGTGCACGAGTCACCCGGCGGGTGCACAATGACCACGTGCGCGGCTACACCGATACCACCTACGGCGACGCCTTCGCCGACGTCTACGACGACTGGTACCGAACGCTCACCGATCTGCCGAGCTTCACGGCGATGGCCTACGGCCTGGCGCTCCCGGGCCTGCCGGTGCTCGAGCTCGGCGTCGGCACGGGACGGTTGGCCGTGGCACTGGCGACGGCCGGCCTCGACGTCGTCGGCATCGACATCAGCGAGGCGATGGCGGCGCGCGTCCCCGCCGCCGGGCCCGGCACCATCCAGGTCGTCATCGGCGACATGGTCGAGGACCTGCCGCCCGGCCCGTACGGCCTGGCTGTGTGTGGGTTCAACACGCTGTTCAACCTGCGTTCCGAGGAACGCCAGACGCAGTGCTTCGAGCAGGTCGCCGAACGGCTCGCGCCCGGCGCGTCGCTGCTGATCGAAGCGAGCGTGCCCGGTGACACGCCGGCCGACGCGGTGGAGGTGCGCTCGCTCGCCGTGGACGAGGTGGTCCTCAGCATCAGCCGCTCGCTCCCCGAACAGCAGGTGGCCGAAGGTCACTTCGTGACGATCACCCAGGATGGTGGCGTGCGGCTGCGGCCGTGGGCGATCCGCTGGGCGACGGCCGCGCAACTGGACGAGATGGCCTCGCTCGCCGGGCTCGAACTGATCGGCCGCTACGCCGATTACCGGCGTTCGCCGCTGACCGACGATGCACCACGGCACGTCTCGATCTACCAGGCGCGCGACACCGCGTAGCCGCATTCGCGCGCTCGGTCCACCTCGGCACGCCACCGCGCCGCGCACGACGCGATTGACACGCGCCGCCTGCAGCACAGCCGTAGGCTGAGTCCACTGTGAGCCACCTGCGGTTGAATTTGTTGAACGGTCGTTGGGTAACGATGGTGTCGAGCCGCGCCGAGCGCCCCACCGACTTCGCCCCGCGCTCGGCCCAGATCGAGGGCGACCCCAACCTGCCCTGCCCGTTCTGCCCCGCGGCCCAGGCCGAGGCGCCGTACGTGATCCAGCGGGTCGACGCCCACGGCGAGTGGCAGCAGCGCGTGATCCCCAACCTGTACCCGGCGTTCGACGGCGACCA
Source organism: uncultured Ilumatobacteraceae bacterium (assembly GCA_964565975.1). GTDB lineage: Bacteria > Actinomycetota > Acidimicrobiia > Acidimicrobiales > Ilumatobacteraceae > JAKOUY01. The sequence goes on from CAZMHG010000153.1 coordinate 2,064, forward strand.
GCCGTTCTCCGTGCACACGCACGGGCCGGTGCACATCGAGGCCGACGCCAGCGGTCTGCACGAGGTGTTCATCACCAGCCGCCTGCACGACAGCCGCCCCGAAGGCGACACGCCCGAGGACGCCGTCGCCTCGCTGCAGATGGTGGTCGAGCGCCTGCGCCAGCACGCCGCGCTGCCCAACGTCCGCTACACCCAGGCGATCGTCAACCACGGGCGCGAGGCCGGCGCGTCGATGTCGCACCCGCACGGGCAACTGCTCGGGCTGCCGTTCGTGCCCGGCGAGATCCTCGACGAGGAACGCGCCTTCACCAGGTTCACCGGCGGCTGCGTGCTGTGCGCCACCGTCGAGGCCGAGCTCGTCGACGGCAAGCGGGTCGTGTTGGAGAACGACGACGTGGTCGTCGTGTGCCCGTACTGGAGCGGTTCCCCGTTCGAGATGTTGATCATCCCGCGCGAGCACCAACTGCACATCACCGACGGCACCGACGCGCAGCTTGCCGGCGCGGCGGTGGCGATCCGCGATGCGATCGGCGCCCTGCGCCGCCAGCGCGGCGACATGGCGTTCAACGCGGTGCTGCACACCGCGCCGCACCACTACACCGGTTCGTACCACTGGCACGTCCACCTGTTCCCGACGATGTTCACCACCGCGGGCTTCGAGCGCGGCACCGGGGTGTTGATCAACATCATCTCGCCCGAGGCCGCGGCCGACGAGCTGCGCCAGGCATTCGCCGCGCGCTGATGCACGTCCGCGTCGAGATCGACGCGACACCGGCGGTGGTCTGGCGCGAGATCGCCGCGATCGAGCACCACGTCACGTGGATGGCCGATGCCGAGTCGATCGAGTTCACCACCGAACAGCGCCGCGGTGTGGGGACGCGATTCGTGTGCCGCACCCGGATCGGCCCGATTCGTGTGGACGACGTGATGGAGGTCGCCGAGTGGGAGCCGGAGACGGCCATCGGGGTGCGCCACACCGGCATCGTCAGCGGCATCGGCCGGTTCACCCTGACGCCGATCGACCTCGCCCGGCGGACACGGTTCGAGTGGGCCGAGCGGCTGCACTTCCCGTGGTATCTCGGCGGCCGGTTGGGCGCGGCGATCGGCGGACCCACCGTGCTGGCCCGCATCTGGCAGGCCAACCTGGCGCGGCTGTGTGAGCGGATCGAGTCCGCCGCGCCGCAAGCGCCCCCGTACGCGGCGGACGCCGACGGGTAGGAGGACGCTCCCCCGGCGGCGTCAGTCCGGCCGCGGCGCGCCGAGCCAGACCATCGCCAGCGGTGGCACGTCGAAGATCAGCGAACACGGCTGGCCCTGGGCGGGCACGTCGGCAGCGGCATAGGTGCGCACGTCGCCGCGGTACCCGCTGCCGCCCCAGCGTTGCTCGTCGGTGTCCAGCACGACCTGCCATTCGCCGGCCCACGGGACGCCGATGCGGTAGCCGGGCCGCGGTGCCGGGGTGAAGTTGGCGGCGCCGGCGACCGCCTGGAATCCCTCGTCGGCCCACCGCAGGAACGCGTACAGCGAGTGCTGGTCGTCGTCGGCGTCGAGCCACTGGAAGCCCATCGGGTCCTGGTCGCGCTGCCACAGCGCCGGCCACGCGTCGGCTTGGGCGTTCATCTCGGTGAACATCGCCGCCAACCCCTGACGCCGCGGGTCGTCGAGCAGGTGCCACGGCAACGGCACGGCCTCGCTCCACTCGGCGGGCATCGCCAACTCGGCACCCATGAACAGCAGCGGGTTGCCGGGAAGCGCCCACATCCACGCGTAGAGCGCGCGCAGGGTGGCCAGCTTCTGCCACTCGTCGCCGGGTGCCTTGGCGTACAACGAGCCCTTGCCGTGGACGACCTCGTCGTGGCTCAGCGGCAGCACGAACTTCTCGGTGAACGCGTAGACCAGGCCGAAGGTCAGCTGATGGTGGTGATGCGACCGGTATACCGGGTCGCGCCCGAGGTACGACAAGGTGTCGTTCATCCATCCCATATTCCACTTG
>CAZMHG010000153.1:4066-6691 GCA_964565975.1 uncultured Ilumatobacteraceae bacterium
CAGCATGCTGGCCACGGCGTCGACGCGCAGGCCGTCGACGTGGTACTCGTCGATCCAGTGCAAGGCGCTGCCGAGCACGAAGTTGCGCACCTCGTTGCGGCCGAGGTTGAACACCATCGTGCCCCAGTCGGGCTGCTCGCCCTTGCGTGGATCGTGGTGCTCGTACAGCGCGGTGCCGTCGAACCGCCGCAGCGCCCATGCGTCGCGCGGGAAGTGGGCCGGGACCCAGTCGAGGATCACCCCGAGCCCCGCGGCGTGCAAGGTGTCGACGAAGGCGCGGAAGTCGTCGGTCGTCCCGTAGCGCGCCGTCGGCGCGTAGTAGCCGGTGACCTGGTACCCCCACGACGGGCCGAACGGGTACTCGCCCAAGGGCATCAGCTCGACGTGGGTGAAGCCGAGCTTGTCGCAGTACTCGGCGAGGGCCACGCCGAGGTCCCGGTAGTTGTGCAGGCCCGCCCGCCACGAGCCGAGGTGGACCTCGTAGATCCGCATCTTGCGCTGGTCCTGCTGCGACCGTCCGGCGACCCAGGTGTCGTCGGTCCACGCGTAGCCCGAGCGACCACAGATAACGCTGGCGTTGGCCGGTGGGCACTCGGTCGCGGTGGCCATCGGGTCGGCCCGCTGGCTCCAGCGCCCGTAGAAGTCCTCGATCTCGATCTTGTAGCGCTGGCCAGGCCGGGCGTTGGGGGTCCACACCTCCCACACTCCGGTACTGCCGACCGGGCTCATCTGCTCGCGACCCGACCAGTACGACCAGTCGCCGATCGCCGACACCGACCGGGCGTTGGGCGCCCAGACGCGGAATCGGCAGCCGTTGTCATCGACGTGGGCACCGAGGAGCTTCCACAGCTGCGGGTGATTCCCCGCAGCAAACGCACCGAAATCGTCGGACCATTCACTCACGGATCGGAGCGTAGGCGAGATGTGCCGGGCCTGCCTTCGTACGGCTACGGTCGATCGGGTATGCGGGTCTTGATGCTGTCGTGGGAGTATCCGCCACTCGTCGTCGGTGGGATCGCCGCGCACGTCGACGGCCTGGCCAGGGCGATGGTCCGTGCGGGCCACGACGTCACCGTGCTCAGCCTGCGTCACCCCGACGTTGCCGACGACGTGGTCGTCGACGGCGTGCGCGTCCTGCGGGCCAACATCGACCTGCCGTGGTTGCCCGACGAGAACATCGTCGCCCGGATGGCCTCGGCCAACCATCAGCTGGTCCAGCTCACCGCGCGGCTCGGCCGGTGGCGCCCCGACGTGGTCCATGCCCACGACTGGCTGGTCGGGTGGGCGGCCGACACGCTGCGCGCCCTGTGGCACGTCCCGATGGTCGCCACGGTGCACGCCACCGAGCGCGGCCGGCACGCCGGGCACGTGCCGCCGGGCATGCCGGCGGCGATCAACTCGGTCGAGTGGTGGCTCACCTATCAGGCCCAGCAGGTCATCGCCTGCTCGCAGTTCATGGTCCGCGAGGTCGTCGACGGGTTCGAGCTGCCGCCGGAGAAGGTCCACCTCATCCCGAACGGCGTCGAAGCCGACCGCTGGGCGGGCAGCCTCACGCGCTCGCCCAACCCCCAGGCACCACTGGTCGTCGCCTGGGGCCGGATCCAGTACGAAAAGGGCTTCCAGCTGCTCGCCGAGGCGATCGGGCTGCTGCGGACGGCCGTCCCGGGCATCCACTGCGTGATCGCCGGGCGTGGCAGCTACCTCCCCGAGTTGCAGAGCCGGGTCGACATGGACGCGGTCAACGACATCGTCACGCTTGCCGGCTTCGTCAGCGACGCCGACCTGCGCGGGCTGCTCAGCCGGGCCAGCTGCGTCGTCATCCCGTCGCTGTACGAGCCCTTCGGCATCGTCGCCCTCGAGGGCATGGCCTCGGGTGCACCCACCGTGGTGGCGCGCACCGGGGGCCTCTCCGAGATCGTCGCCGGCACCGACGCGGCGCTGCTGTTCGAGCCGGGCAACCCCGACGACCTGGCCGCCCAGATCGCGCGAGTGATCACCGACCCAGAGGTTGCCACGTCGCTCGTCAGCCGCGCCGCCGACCTACTCGCGGCGCGCTACACCTGGGACGCGATCGCCGGGGCGACCGTCCACGTGTACGCGGCGTCGATCGCCGACGCTCACTCGTAGACCCTACGGCTCGCGCCAGATGGACGCGGCCGTGCGAGTTCATCCTCCGTTCACGATTCACTGCAAGCGCTTACATCTCGGCCGCGGCTAGTCTGTCCGGCGTGCGTGCCGTCCGTGAGTTCACCGTCGTCCCTGCCATCCCCGAGGTGCTCGCGCCACTCGCCGAGCTGGCCTACAACCTGCACTGGACATGGGACCGCCCGACCCAGCTGCTGTTCAAGGGGATCGACCGTGCTGCGTGGGAGGCGAACCACGATCCACAACGGCTGCTCGCCGGCCTCAGCCCGCAGCGCTGGAGCGAGCTCGCCGCCGACCCAGAGGTGGTCGCCGAGACCCGTGGGGCCGCCGCCCGCCTGCGCGAGGCGATGACGTCGCCGCGCTGGTTCCAGGAGCGCACGGACTCGCCACTCGACCTGGTCGCCTACTTCTCCCCCGAGTTCGGTCTGTCCGAGACGCTGCCGCAGTACTCCGGCGGCCTCGGCGTGCTCTCCGGCGATC
>CAZMHG010000154.1:0-6687 GCA_964565975.1 uncultured Ilumatobacteraceae bacterium
AGCGCCAGAGCTTTCTTCACCGCCTCGATCGGGCCGAGGCCCATGATCTCCGGGTTGAGCGCGGAGACGCCGGTCGACACGACCCGGGCCAGCGGCGTGACGCCGAGCGCAGCCGCCTTGGTGGCGCTCATCACCAGCACCGCGGCGGCGCCGTCGTTCAGCGGGCAGGCGTTTCCGGCGGTGACCCGCCCGTCGGGGCGGAAGACCGGCTTCAACCCGGCGAGGCCCTCGGCGGTGGTGCCGGGACGCGGGCAGTCGTCGGTGACGACGACCGTGCCGTCCTCGAGCGTCAGCGGCGAGATCTCGTCGGCGAAGAACCCGGCGTCGATCGCTTCGCCGGCGCGTTGCTGGCTCTGCAGGGCGAAGGCGTCCATCTCCTCGCGGCTGACGTCCTCGTACTCGGCGACGTTCTCGGCCGTCTGGCCCATCGCGATGTACATGTCCGGCAACCCGTCCGGCGCGGTCCACGGCCCCTGCCCACCCTCGGCACGGGCCTTCGTGCGCGCACCAGGGCCCTTGAAGATCGGGTTCGGCGCGGTGTCGGAGGCACCGTTCATGTACCGGCTGACCGTCTCGACGCCGGCGGCGACGAAGCAGTCGCCCTCGCCGGCCTTGATCGCGTGCGCCGCCATGCGGATCGTCTGCAGACTCGAGGAGCAGTAGCGGTTGACGGTCACGCCGGGCACGCCGTCGAGGCCGGAGAGCACCGCCGTGACACGCGCGATGTTGAACCCACCCTCCCCCGCCGGTTGGCCGATGCCCAGGATCAGGTCCTCGACGTCGTCGGCGGAGACCTGGGGCACCTTGGCCATCAGCGCACGCACGATCTGGGCGGACATGTCGTCCGGGCGAAGGGTGACCAGCGACCCCTTGTTGGCCCGGCCGATCGGGCTGCGGGCGGTGGCGACGATGACGGCTTCGGGTGTGCGCGACGACATGGGCGCAATGCTACCCATCAGTAACCTGGGGGCCGCCATCCGGGGTGGGCGGCACTCGTCGGCGGCGACGGCCGATGTTTAGGGTTGCGGCGTGGCTGAGCTCGCGTCGTTGCCGTTCGGTTCCTTCGAGATCTCCGGACTGGAGTTCTGGACCCGACCGCGGCCCCAACGCGAGGCCGCGTTCGCCACCCTGCGCGCCCATCCGGAGCTGACGCACTGGGACGAGCAGGTGATCGACGGGTCCTTCGCCACCCCGGGCCCGGGATACTGGGCGATCGTCGACTACGACGACTTGTGGCACGTCAGCCGCAACCCGCAGCAGTTCATCAGCGGCAAGGGCTCGAACATCCCGGACATGACGCCCGAAGCGCTGGAGTTCTTCGGCTCGATGATCGCGATGGACGACCCACGGCACTTCCGGTTGCGCTCGATCGTGTCCAAGGGGTTCACGCCCAAGGAGATCGCGCGGGTCGAGGGCTACGTCACGCTGAAGGCCGCCGCGCTGGTCACCGACGTGCTGGAGCGCTTCCCCGAGCAACGGTGCGACTTCGTCACCGAGATCGCCGCCAAGCTGCCGCTGCAGATCATCTGCGAGATGATGGGCATCCCCGGGTCCGACGAGGACCAGATCTTCCAGTGGACGAACACGATCCTGGGAGCCGGCGACCCGGACCTTGCCCCGACGCTGGAGAAGCTGATGGGCGACGCGTTGGCGATGTTCGTCTACGCCCAGCAACTTGGCGAGGACCGCAGGGCGCACCCGCGCGACGACCTGACGTCGATCATGATGCACGCCGAGGTCGACGGCGAACGGCTCACCGCCCAGGAGTTCGGCTCGTTCTTCATCCTGCTCGCCGTGGCCGGCAACGAGACCACGCGCAACGCGATCGCCCACGGGATGAAGTTCCTGACCGACCATCCAGACCAGCGGGCACGGTGGTTCGGCGACTACCCCGCCCACGTCCGCACGGCCGTCGAGGAGATCGTCCGCTACTCGACACCCGTGATCCACTTCCGCCGGACCGCCGTCGAGGACTGCGTGCTGAAGAACACCACGGTGCGTGCCGGCGAGAAGGTCGTGATGTTCTACAACTCGGCCAACCGCGACGACCGGGTGTTCACCGACGCGCAGCGGTTCGACGTGACCCGCCCCGTGCAACCGCAACACGTCGGGTTCGGGGCCGGCGGGCCGCACTTCTGCCTGGGGGCCAACCTCGCCCGGCGCGAGATCGCCGTGATGTTCGACGAGATCCGCCGACGGCTGCCGGCGATGCGGATCACCGGCGAGCCCGACTACTTGCAGAGCGGGTTCATCAACGGCATCAAGCACATGGAGTGCGCCTGGGACTGACCGATCCGGACGCGCCCGGTGCGGCATCGGCGACGGCACCGGTGCGTGTCGCCGACCTCGGCGGTTGGACCGACACCTGGTTCGGCGCGCCCGGGAAGGTGTGCAACATCGCCGTCGGTCCGGGTGTCACGGCCCGCGCCACCTGGGTCCGGCGCATCATCGGTGCGCCACCGGTCCGCTTGCGCGCCCCCGACGTGGGTGCCGACTACGGGGTCGGCCCGGACGAACTGGACGGGTGGGCCGCACCGGCACCGGGACACCACCCCCTGCTCGAGCACGCCATCGCCGCGGTGCTCGGCGACGGCGAGGCGCTGGAGTCCGATCGAGCAGTCGAGGTACGCGTCGGCGCTGCCGTACCGGCAGGCGCCTCGCTCGGGACGTCGGCGAGTGCGGTCGTCGCGGTGCTGGCCGCGCTCGACCGCCTCGTCGGCGGCGGCAGGCGCGGGCCCGCCGAGTTGGCCCGCCTGGCACACCAGATCGAGACGGTGCGCGCCGGTCGCGAATCCGGGGTGCAGGACCAGTGGGCCGCGGCGCTGGGCGGAGCGAGCCTGCTCGACGTCGGTCCGTTTCAGCGTGGTGGCGCGTCGCCGACGGTCGGTCACGCGGCGATCGACCTGGACCCCGCGGTGCGGACGCGGATGGAATCGTGCTGGACGACCGTGGTGTTCGGGTCGCACGATTCGGGCGAGGTCCACAACGAGGTGATCCGCGCCGCACTGGCGCCTGACGGCACGGGGCACCGGCGGACACGTGCCGCGCTGCGCACGATGACCGACCTCGCCGGAGAGGCGGCCGAGGCACTGGCCGCCGGCGACCTGGCGCTGTGGGGTGCGATCCTGCGCGCCGGAACCGATGCACAGGAGCGGATGCATCCGGCACTCCTCGGCCCAGCGCACCGCGCCGCGATCGACGCAGCGCGCCACCTCGGCGCGACCGGCTGGAAGGTCAACGGCGCCGGCGGGAACGGCGGGTCGCTGACCGTGCTGTTCGCCGATCCCGGCGATGTCGGCCGCTACATCGCGCGAGTCGCGGCGATCGACGACACGTGGAAGGTGCTCGATCTGCGCTGCTCGGGGGGAGTCGTCAGCGTCGTCGAGCCCGGCTGACAGCGAGGACGCCTGGCGCCTGGCGCCGGACGAACGGCGGGTCAGCGAGTCCGGTCGGGCGGCTGCAAGTGTTCGAGGCTGCTCAAGGTGGTGAGCATGAAGGTGTGCCCGTCGCCGACCTCCATCGACTCCAGCCGGGTGATCGACGCATGCCAGGTGGCCAAGCGGTCCCACTCCCATGGCACCGGCGCGATCCCCAGCAGATGGCACAGGATGATCCCGTTCGTGCCGGCATGGGCGAACAGGATGACGCGCTGCAGCGGATTGTCGACCTCCCAGACCGGCAGCGCCTGGTTGGTACGCCGCACACCGTGCTCCGCAAGGAAGTCCGCACACCCAACGCTGACCCGCGCCGCGAAGTCACGCGGGGCCTCGCCACCCGGGATCCCGTTCCACCGATCCTCGGCACGGAGCCGGCGCTCGCCCGCGTAGGCGTCGGCGGCGACCGTTGCGGGCATGCCGTGCCAGTTCGGTTCGCGGATCTCTTCCAGCCATGGGGCGACGTCGGCGTCGCGGCGCAGCCGGCTGAGCAACGGCCCGGCAGTGAGGCTGGTCCGCTGGAGCGGTGAGACCAGGATCTCGTCGAACTCGACGTCGGCCAACGCCTCGCCGACGGCTTCGGACTGGCGGATGCCACGCTTGGACAGCGGCGGGTCGACCTGCACGGCGTCGTCGATGACCCATTGCGGCTCGGCATGGCGAACGAGATAGATCTCCACGGGAGAACGATTCCTCTCAGCGGGCGTAGGTGTCGGGGATCGGCCCGCGGCACAGGCCGTTGCCCAGATAGGCGTTGGCGACCATGCCGGCGAACTGGTACACGGCGTCCTCGCCATGGGCGAGGATCCCGGGTGCGTACAGGGGGCTGGCCATGCTGCGCTGGACGCTCTCGACCGCCCCCCAATCCTGGCGGTTGGTGATGTCCCACAGCTCGATGGCCGCCGACGGGTCAAAGTCGGCCCGCGCCAGGTCCTGGGGGGCGAACAGCCATTGGCACTCGACGTGGCTGCGGTTCGGGGCCAGCGCTTGGATGCGGTGCGTCATCACGTAGTCCGGGTGCACGCTGACCAGCAGGTTGGGGAACAGGTTGAGGTACAGCACCTGGCGCCGCTCGTCGGCGTCCAGCCGGGGGCGCACTGTGGCGACCAGCCGGCCGCCGGTGCTCATCGTCTGAGCGTGGTCGGCCAGCAGCATCGAGCCGCCGACGAACCCGCCGGGGGTGGCCCGGTAGTTGTCGCCGCTGTTGGCCACCGTCACCCGGCACAGCTCCGGGTGGATCAGCGGGCAGTGGTAGCACTCGTGGTAGTTCTCGCACGCCAGCTTCCAGTTCGCCGCCAGCTCGTACTCGTGCGTGCGGCCGACGACCAGCTCGTGGATGTCCCAGTGGTCCAGCAGGCCGGGCACCCCGCCGAGGAACTGGTCGAACGACGGTGCGGTGCCGTCGACGTTGACGAACACCCAGCCACCCCACTCGGCGCTGCGCACCGGCACCAGCCCGAGCGTCGACGTGTCGACGTCACCCACCTTCGGCGCATGACGCAGCGAGCCGTCGAGGTTGTACGTCCAGGCGTGGTACGGGCAGGTGATCGACCCGCGCTGCGCGGTTGCCCCACAGGCGAGCAACTCGTGGCCGCGGTGGCGGCAGACGTTGGCCATCGCCCGAACGCGGCTGTCCTCGTCGCGGGTCAGCAGGACGCTGGAGGCACCGATGCGCACCGCCTTCTGCGTCGCCGGTGCCGGCACGTCGGCGACACGTCCGGCGCACACCCAACCCCCGTCGAACAGGTGACGTTGCTCCCACGCCAACACGTCGGGATCGACGTACGCGGCCGTGGGAAGCAGGCTCGACTCGCCGAACGGCTTGAGGACGTCACGAAGTTGCGAGGCGGGGATCGGGCTCACCGTGGCGAGGCTACTGGCGGGTCTGACCGGCGGTCGTGCCCGCCTGTGCAGCGTCGTTCGCAGAACCCGACGACGTGGCCGAGACCCACGCGGCGAACATCCGGGCGTACACGCCGCCGGCGGCGAGCAGCTCGGCGTGCGGCCCGTCCTCGACCAGACGGCCGTGGTCGAGGACGAGGACACGGTCGGCGCGGGCGGCCGTGGACAGCCGGTGGGCGATCGCCAGGGTGGTCCGCCCAGCGGCGAGGTGTTCCAGCGCCCGGCCGAGGCGGACCTCGGTGAGCGCGTCGACCGAGGACGTCGCTTCGTCGAGCACGAGCACCGCCGGGTCGACGATCGAGGCCCGGACCAGCGCGACGAGCTGGCGTTCGCCGGCAGACAGCTGGTTCCCGCGCTGGCCGACCCGGGTGTCGAGGCCGTCGGGCAGCGCCTCCAGCCAGTCGCCCAGGTCGAGCGCGCTGAACGCCCGTTCGAGGTCGGCACGGCTGGACCCGGGGCGGGCGAAGGTGAGGTTGGCGGCGATCGTGTCGTCGAACAGGAACGGTTCCTGGGGCACCACCACGAGGCGGGCGCGCAGGTCGTCGTTGGCCACGTCGACCAGCGGCACGCCGCCGAGCAGGATCTGGCCGTGCGTCGGGTCGGCGAGCCGGGCGACGAGACGGCCGAGCGTGGTCTTGCCGGACCCGGTCTCGCCCACGACGGCGACCTGTTGGCCGGCGGGGATGTGCGCGCTGATGCCGTGGAGCACGATCGGTTCGGGCTCGTCGTCGGAACGTGCCCGGTAGCGGAAGTCGACGTTGGCGATGTACACGTCGAGCGGGCCGGACGGCAGGGCGACCGGGCGTTCGGCCTCGGGCGGCCCGATCGGCGTCTCCAGCACGCCGAGGACCCGCCGCATGCCGGCGACCGCCGTCTGCGTCTGGTCCATCACCTCGGTGAACTCGCCGATCGGCTCGAGGAACCGGTACGTCAGGAACACGAAGCCGATCAGCGCGCCGGCGGTGAGGCCCGAGTCGGGCCCGCGCAGCACGCCGACGGCGACGACGGCGACGACGGTGAGCGCGGCGAAGACCTCGCCGAGCGGGAACAGGAACGCACCGATCGTGCCCACCCTGATGAACGAGTCGGCCCGCCGCTTGGTGGTCGCCCTCGCCGACGCGGCGTACGGATCGCCGGCCGCGTATGCCCGCAGCGTCTCCGCGCCGCCGACGAGCTCGCTGATCTGGCCGAGCATCTCGGCGTTGCGTTGGCGGGCGATGTCGTTGGCCTTGGTGAGGTGCTGCTGCACCCAGCGCAAGAGCACCGCCAGTGGCGCCGCGACGGCGAAGGCGACGAGCGCCAGCACCCAGTCGGTGGCCAGCATCACCGCGGCGACGACCAGCATCAGCGT
>CAZMHG010000155.1:0-2512 GCA_964565975.1 uncultured Ilumatobacteraceae bacterium
ATGCAGGCCGGGTTCATGATGCTCGAGGCAGGTTTCGCCAGGACGCGTGAGGTCGTCAACATCCTCGTCGAGTGCATCGTCGACACGTGCCTGTGCGCCATCTTGTTCTGGGCGTTCGGGTTCGCCTTCATGTTCGGGCGCGGCAACGGGATCATCGGCCACGAGTTCTTCTTCCTCAACAACGCACCGGCCACGTACTCGCTGACCGGTGCGTCCGGGGTGGCGTTCATGGCCTTCTTCCTGTTCCAGTTCGCGTTCGCCGACACGTGCTCGACGATCACGTCAGGGGCGATGGTCGGGCGCACCGGGTTCGTCGGTGACCTGCTCTACTCGATCGGTGTCAGCGGGTTCATCTACCCGATCCTCGGCCACTGGGTCTGGGGTCCGGGCGGCTGGCTGCAGACGAACCGCAACGGCACCCACCTGTACGACTTCGCCGGTTCGACCGTGGTGCACACGATGGGCGGGATGATCGCCCTCGCCGGGGCGATCGTCCTCGGGCCTCGGCTCGGCCGCAAGTTCAAGCGTGACGGTGGCGGTCTGCCACCCGGCCACGACATGACGATCGCGGCGATCGGCGGGGTGATCCTGTGGTTCGGCTGGTACGGGTTCAACCCCGGCTCTACGCTGTCGGCCCTCGACGCCACCGGCATCGGTCGGGTGGCCACGAACACGACGCTCGCCGCGGCGGCGGGTGGCCTGTCGGCGATGTTCTTCGTCTATCCGAGGTTGAAGAAGTGGGACAGCGGGATCACGATCAACGGCTTCCTCGGTGGGCTCGTGGCGATCACCGCGCCGTGCTACTGGGTCAACGCGTTCGGATCGATCGTCATCGGCCTCGTCGGCGGGATCATCGTCGTGCTGGCGATCGATCTCATCGAGTGGCTGCGCATCGACGACCCGATCGGCGCCGTCGCCGTCCACGGCTTCTGCGGCATCTGGGGGACGTGGTCGCTCGGCCTGTTCTCCGTCGGCTACGGGATCAAGAAAGGCCTGTTCTGGGGTGGCGGTGTCTCGCAGCTGTTCGCCCAGGTGTGGGGCAACCTCGTGATCGCCGTGATCGCCTTCGTGGTCGCCATGGCACTGATGCTCGGCGTGAAGGCCACCAAGACGCTGCGAGTGTCGGAGGAGGGCGAGCGCGAGGGCATCGACATCCACGAGCACGGTGCCTCCGCGTACCATCCGGAAGCCGCCTACATGGGACAGGGGTTGCTATGAGTCTCGAACTCGTCACCGCGATCATCAAGCCGCACAAGCTGGAGGACGTGAAGGAGGTGTTGCTGTCGCACGGTATCGAGGGCCTCACCGTCACCGAGGTGCGCGGCTTCGGCCGGCAGCGCGGCAAGACCGAGACCTTCCGCGGGTCGGAGTACACCATCGACTTCATCCCGAAGATCCGCCTGGACATCCTCGTGGCCGCCGAGCACTCCGACCTGATCGTGTCGGTCATCGCCGACGCGGCCCGCACCGACAAGATCGGTGACGGCAAGGTGTGGACCACGCCGGTGCGCACGGTCACCCGGGTCCGGACCGGCGAGACGGACCTCGACGCCCTGTAGCAGCCGCACGCACGAAGGCCCCCACGGTGAAGCCGGCGGGGCCTTCGTCGCGTCCGGCGCTAGAACAACGATCCCTGCGTGGTGGGGTCAGGCTGGTTGGGCGCGGGGGCCGCAGCCGACCACGCCGCCGGATCCTGCGCCGCGGCCACGGCCAGCCGATCGACGAGGTCGTTCATCGGGTTGCCGCTGTGGCCCTTGACCCAGCGAAACCGGGGCTGGCGCTCGCGGTACAGGTCGATCAACGGCGCCCAGAGGTCGGCGTTGGCCACCGGCTGCTTCTGCGAGTTCTTCCAGCCGTTCTTCAGCCACTTGACCCACCACGAGTCACGAAAGCAGTTGATCACGTAGGTCGAGTCGCTGACGATGGTGATCTCGCCCGGCGCCGCGTGGGCGTTGGCGCGCAACGCTTCGAGCACGGCCTGGATCTCCATCCGCTGGTTCGTCGTGTGCGCCGCGCCACCGCTTCCACGGGGCTCGCCGCTCGGCGCGACGGCCCACGCCCAGCCCCCAGGGCCGGGGTTCCCGCTGCACGCCCCGTCGGTGAAGATCTCGATCACGGCCCGCCATGGTACGGGCGCGGTCCGGCGGCGGCGTTCGGGGGGTCGGCAGGTTCTGATGATGGCGGGCCGGTAGCGGGGTGGTTGGCGGCTGGCGGGATGGCGTGGGTTTGCGGGATGTCGCGGGTCGGCGGGTCGGCGGGGGTCGCCGGGATGGCGGGGTGGCGGGGTGGCGGGGTGCGTGTCGCGGGGTGCCGTGGGTTGGCGGGATGTCGCGGGTTGCCGGGATGGCGGGGTGCCGTGGGTTGGCGGGATGTCGCGGGTCGCCGGGATGGCGGGGTGCCGTGGGTTGGCGGGATGTCGCGGGTTGCCGGGATGGCGGGGTGCCGTGGGTTGGCGGGATGTCGCGGGTCGCCGGGATGGCGGGGTGCCGTGGGTTGGCGGGATGTCGCGGGT
>CAZMHG010000155.1:2612-6685 GCA_964565975.1 uncultured Ilumatobacteraceae bacterium
GTCGCGGGTCGCCGGGATGGCGGGGTGCCGTGGGTTGGCGGGATGTCGCGGGTCGACGGGATAGCGGGGTGCCGTATGGTGCCGAGGATGAGCACCGAGCGCCGGCACATCGTCGAACCGTCCATCGCCCAGTACGTCGACAGCCACTCGACGCCACCCGACGACGTCCAGCGGCGCCTGACGGCGGTGACCGTCGAGCGCACCGGCGATGCCGCCGGAATGCAGATCGGCGCCGACCAGGCAGGCTTCCTGGAGATGCTCACGCGGGCCATGGGGGTCACCTCGGCCATCGAGATCGGTACCTTCACGGGCTACTCGGCGCTGGCCATCGCCCGCGGTCTGGCGCCGGGCGGCCGGCTGATCTGTTGCGACGTGAGCGATCGATGGACCTCGATCGGCCGCCCGTACTGGGATGAGGCGGGCGTCACCGATCGGATCGACCTCCGCATCGGACCGGCCTCGCAGACGCTCGCAGCGCTCGAGCCAGACCTGCGTTTCGATCTTGCGTTCGTCGACGCCGACAAGTCCGGGTACGCCGCGTACGTCGATGTGCTGCTTGACCGTCTCCGGCCGGGCGGGCTGATCCTGATCGACAACACGCTGTGGTCCGGCCGCGTGCTTCACCCGGCCGACCCCGACGACCACGACACGGCGGCGCTGCAGGCACTGAACCAGTCGCTGGCCGAGCGCGGCGACCTACGGGTGGTGATCCTCCCGATCGGCGACGGCGTCACGGTGGTCCAAACCCGTTCGTGACGGCCGCTGCGAGAAAGTTCTCGTGGCGGGTTGACATCTGCGTTGTATCGAACTAGAGTTCGATTTAGCTTCCCCAAGCGAATCGCCGCCACGTGCGGCCAAGCCAAGTAGGTACCGACGGTGCTCCGGCCGATGTGCAGTCGCACGCTGTCGTGGCGTCGTGGGCGATGTCGGTCCGGTGTCGATTCGGTGTCCGGCCGGCGTGCGCGACGTGACGCCGGCGCCCGACCGGAGCCGGTTCGGAGTCAGGGAGGTGTTGTCATGGAGGTCGCCGAAGCGTCGCTGCTCGTTGTCGATGTGCTCGCCGTGTCCGACGACTCCGCGCGCGACGTCGTCGAGGGTGCGCTGGTGGCGATCCGCCGGCTGACGGCAATGATCGACGCTCAGCGGGCGCGCTGCACTCGCCGGCTGCAGACGCTGTCGTCACGGCCTGACGCCGACCTGGCCGCGTCGTTGAACCTCGACCAACGCGATGCGCAACGCGTGATCGACCGGACGCAGGTGCTGACGGCGGCCGATGCCTTCCATTCCGCGCTCGGCGAGGGCGCGATCACCAGCGGTCACGTCGATCGCTTGGAGCGCACCCTTCGCCGGCTGCGCCCCGACGAGCAGTCGTGCCTGCTCGGGCATCAACCCGACCTTGTTGCCGTCGCCCAACGGACAACCCCGGACGAGTTCGCCCGCCACCTCCGCCGATGCGAGCACGAGGTGCGTGCCGAGGGTGCCGAGGCGATCTTCCAACGACAGCAGCGCTTGGTGCGCCTGCGTGTCGGGACCGATGACGACGGGATGCGCGTCTGGCGGTTGATCCTGGATCCGAGCACCTCGTTGCTGCTCGAAGGCAGGGTCACCGCAGAGGTCGAAGCACGGTTTCACGGCGGGCAGCTGCCGCCCAGCGCGCCGACCGATCCGCTGGAGCGCCACTCGTTCCTACGTGCGCACGCGCTGCTCGCGGTGCTCATGGGGCAGGCCGCGGCACGCATCGGCGCGCCCGAGGTCGTCGCCGTGGTCGACCTGCGCGGTCCGAAGCCGACGATCGATCTGGGGAGCGACGTCGATCTCCCGCCATCGGTGATCCGCCAGCTGCTGGCACAGGCGGCAGTCACGGTCGTCGCAGTCGAGGATGGCCGTGTCATCCAGGCACCGGGCCGGCTCGACGGCGGCCGGTCGTCGCGCCTGGCTCAAGCCCCCCAGCGGCGGGCGTTGCGCGCGTTGTACGAGACGTGCGCGATTTCCGGGTGCCCGGTTCGGTTCGACCGTTGCAAGATCCATCACGTGACCTGGTGGCGTCACGGCGGTGCGACGGACCTGGACAACCTGGTGCCGTTGTGCACCCGGCACCATCACTGTGTCCACGACGACGGGTGGCAGGCTCGGCTCGACGATGGCCACCGGCTGACGATCCGCTATCCGGACGGTTCGATCCAGGTCCACACCCCCAACCGACGGCCGGTGCCCCCGTAGCCGGAAGGGCTCTGTGCCCGTCAAGGTCGTAGCCGGTCGCGCCCGTCGCCGAGGCGTGGCCGGTGGTGCGTGGCCGGTCGCGTTCGTCGCCGGTCGCGTTCGTCGCCGGTGGGCGTAGCCGGCGGTCGAGGCGGGTACCTACGGTGGCGGGTGGGTACCATCGCCGGCGATGGACATCAACGGTGTGAGCGCAGTCGTCACGGGTGGGGCCTCGGGCATCGGCGCGGCGGCAGCGCGCCTGCTTGCCGCCAGGGGTGCCAAGGTAGTAGTGGCCGACCTCCAGGCGGACAAGGGCACGGCATTGGCCGACGAGATCGGTGGGGCGTATTGCAAGGTCGACGTCACCGTGACGGACGACATCGTCAACGCAATTGAGATGGCCAAGAGCATGGGCCCGCTCCGGGTGCTGGTCAACTCGGCCGGGATCGGCTGGGCACAACGCACGGTCGGCAAGGACGGTACGTACGAGTCGGCGGCCAACCTGGACGCCTACAAGAAGGTGATCGCGATCAACCTGATCGGCACGTTCGACTGCATCCGCATCGCTGCTACGGCGATGAGCACGACCGAGCCTGGCCCGAACGGCGAGCGCGGGTCGATCGTCAACGTCGCCAGCGTGGCCGCGTTCGACGGTCAGATCGGGCAGGCGGCGTATTCGTCGTCGAAGGGCGGCGTGGTCGGCATGACCTTGCCAATCGCCAGGGACTTGGCGGCCGTCGGCGTGCGGGTCAACTGCATCGCCCCGGGTCTGATCGACACGCCGATCTATGGCGAGGGCGAGGCCAGCGAAGCGTTCAAGGCCAACTTGCAGCGCGGCGTGCTGTTCCCGCAACGGCTCGGTTACCCCGAGGAACTGGCCTCGATGGCGCTCGAGCTGATCACCAATAGCTACATGAACGCCGAGACGGTCCGGGTCGACGGCGGCATCCGGATGACGCCGAAGTAGGCGAATCACCCCGTCGGGCTGATCGTCGCGCTGATCGGCGGGCGTTCGGCAGCGGCCGTTCGTCGCCCGAGCGTGGGGCGGCGCCAACTCGACAGGGCGTCGCGGATCGGGTGATCGACGTAATGCTCGGTCAGCACCACGGCGAGGGCCGTGATCGCGAACGCCAGCAGCGTGCGCGTCGGCCAGGCCCACCCATGACTGTGGCCGGAGACCGCCCAGAACACCGGGTAATGCCAGATGTAGATCGCCAGCGAGCAGCGTCCGAGGATGACCAGGGGCGGCCAGCCAAGGATCCGGTCGACGAACCGGTCGACGGGCCGGTCGACGATGTGGCCAGTGAGACCGTTGGCTGGCTCGTTCGCCCGTTCGATGGCCCGTTCGTGGACCGGTTTGCCCACTGGTTCGCCAACTGGTTCGCCTACCCGTTCGCCAACCGGTTCGCCAACTGGTTCGCCCGCCCGTTCGTCCACTGGTTCGCCCACTGGTTCGCCAACCGACCTGCCCACTGGTTCGCGCGCCCGTTCCCGAGCGGCTCCGCCGACCAGTTCCCCGGTGGCTCCCGTGACCGGTTTCCGGGCTGTCGCGGTGAGCCCGACGAGGAACGCGACCACGGCGACGTTGATCAGCTGGCCCGGCCAACGAAGGTACGCGTCGCTGTTCCCGATGGTCAGGGTAAGAACGACGAGCGCGGCCGAGGCGGCCCCGACGAGTACGCGGGCTGCGGCAGACGTGACACGGACCCATGGCGCGACCGTCGCGGCGAGCGCGCCCCACAGCATCCCGTCCATCCGGATCGACGTGCGCAGCAGGATCGCGCTGAGGCTGCCTCCACCGAGCTGATCGAAGCGCCAGGCGATGACCAGGCAGATCAGGCCGGCCAGCACGCCGGCGAACACCGCTCGGTGCC
>CAZMHG010000156.1:0-6668 GCA_964565975.1 uncultured Ilumatobacteraceae bacterium
GCCAGATCTTGTCGGCCAGCTTCTGCGCATGCGCAGGCGTGTCGGTGTGGGTCACCCCGACGAGCACGCACAGCCCGGCACCGATCGAGCCGACGACCTCGCCGATCGCGCTGGCCGCGCCAATCGAGCCGCCAGCCGAGCCGGCCGCGCCGCACACGGTGACCGAGGCACGCCGAACACGCTGAACCACCGCACGCATCCCGCCATGATGTCGCCTACGATCGCCCGGCTGTGGAATTGACCGCTGGACATGCCGTCGTCCGACTGGCCCCCCAGGCCGGTGGACGGGTCGCGCAGCTGACCATCGCCGGCATCGACTACCTGCGCGACCCCGGATCACACGGCCCGCTGCACTGGGGTTCGTACCCGATGACGCCATATGCCGGTCGGATCCGTCACGGACGGTTCAGCTTCGGCGGCGAGTCGTTCGAGCTTCCGCCGCTGCTCGACGGGCACGCGATCCACGGCGTCGGCTTCATCCGGCCGTGGCAAGTGGTCGAGGCCACCGCCGACGCGGCCCACCTGCGATGCCAGCTGGACTGGCCGCTCGGCGGCACGTCCGATCAACACTTCACGGTGACCGAGGACTCGCTGACCTGCGAGCTGAGCGTCACCGCCGGCGAGTGCCCGATGCCCGTCAGCATCGGCTGGCACCCGTGGTTCGTGCGGCCCGAGCGGCTCGAGGTCGCCTTCGGCGGGATGTACGAGCACGACGAGTTGGACCTGCCGACGGGCCGTATCGTGCCGATGCCGGACGGGCCGTGGGACAACTGCTTCGTGCTCCCCGAACACATGCCCCGCCTCAGGTACCGGCACCTGACGATCACCGTGGAGAGCGCCTGCACCCACTGGGTGGTGTACACCATGCCGCCCGACGCGTGGTGCGTCGAGCCGTGCAGCGCTCCGCCGAACTCCGTCAACATGGGCAGCCCCGACGTCCTGCACCCCGGCGAGACGATGTCCCGCGCGATGACCCTGCGCTGGTAGCCCGGCGACCGGGCCCGTGCCACACGACACGCGGCGGCGCACGCGACGAGGCACGGTTGGGCATGTGACAGTTCGGCTTCGCCTACCGGCCGGTAACGGGGCGCAGATAACGTATTCGGCCATGTCTGCGCTGGACCCGAATGGTCCCCTTCGCATCGCCTATCTCACCTACCGCGGCAAGCCGCACGTCGGTGGCCAGGGTGTCTACACCCGACACCTGACCAAGGCGCTGACCGACCTCGGCCACGGCGTCGAGGTCTACAGCGGCCAGCCGTACCCGGTGCTCGACGACCGCGTGCCGCTGCACCAACTGCCCAGCCTCGATCTGTGGAACGACCATTACCCCGGCCGCCTGCCGGCGTACTGGGAGATCACCTCGAAGGGCGACATCGCCGAGACCCTCAGCCACATGAAGGGAACCTTCGGCGAGCCGCTCGGCTTCAGCGTGCGCATCCACGGCCAGCTGAAGCAGCGCCTCGGCGACTTCGACCTGGTCCACGACAACCAGTGCCTGGGGTACGGGATGCTCGCCGTCGAGCGGATGATGCCGACGATCGTCACCCTGCACCACCCGATCACCCGGGACCGCGCGCTGGAGATGGCCCATACGGCCGACCGCCGCAAGCGCCGCAGCATCGGCCGCTGGTACGGGTTCGTCAAGATGCAGGGCCGCGTCGCCCAGCGCATGCCGCGCATCGTCGTGGTCAGCGAGAACTCGATCAAGGACATCCACGCCGACATGGGGGTGAGCATCGACCGCATGCGGCTGGTCCCGGTCGGCGTCGACGTCGACCTGTTCCGCCCGATGCCCGAGGTCGCCCGGATCCCCGGCCGGCTGATCACCACGGCGTCGGCCGACGTCGCCCTCAAGGGCCTGTCCTACCTGCTCGAGGCGATGGCCAAGCTGCGCACCGAGCGTGACGTCACCCTGACGATCATCGGCAAGCCGAAGGCCGGCTCCAGCGCCGACCTGGTCGACAAGCTCGGGCTGCGCCCGCACATCCAGTTCGTCTCCGGTGTGCCCGACGAGCGGATCGTCCAGCTCTACGCCGAAGCCGAGTTGGCGGTCGTGCCAAGCCTGTACGAGGGCTTCAGCCTGCCGGCAATCGAGGCGATGTCGACGGGCATCTGCCTGGTCGCCACCGACGGCGGCGCATTGCCCGAGGTCACCGGCGCCGACGGCGACACCGTGGTGCAATGCCCCGCGGGCAACGCAGACGCGCTCGCCGCGGCGATCCGCCGCGGTCTGGAGTCGGCCGAGCTGCGCGCCCGCGTCGGCGAGGCCGGACGGCGGCGGGTGGTCGAGCGTTGGAGCTGGCGGCACTGTGCCCAGCTGACCGTCGAGCAGTACCGCGAGGTGCTGGCGATGCCGCAGAACGTCGCCAAGCTGCGCGCCAACGGGCGGCTGTAGTTGCAGACGATCCGGTTCGACCGCCTCGGCGCGCAGCCGGGCGACCTGGTGCTCGATGCGGGGGCCGGGTTCGGCCGCCACGCGTTCGGTCTGGCCAAGCACGGCTGCGAGGTCGTCGCCTTGGACTACGCCGCCGACGAGGTGCGCACCACCAGGGCAACGTTCGCGGCGATGCTCGAGTCGGGCGAGATCACGGCCGGCCAGTTCGCCGGCGGACTGCGCGGCGACGCCACCGCGCTGCCCTTCGCCGACGCGACCTTCGACCGGGTGATCACCAGCGAGGTGCTCGAGCACATCCCCGACGACGTCGGCGCGATCGCCGAACTGGTGCGCGTCCTGCGTCCGGGCGGGACCTTCGCCGCCACCGTGCCGGCATGGCTGCCGGAGAAGATCAACTGGATGCTGAGCGACGAATACCACGCGCCCAAGAGCGTCGGCGGGCACGTGCGGATCTACTCGGCGACCGAGCTGAAGGCCAAGCTCCGCGCCAGCGGGCTGACAGTCACCGGCAGCCACCGGGCACACGCGTTGCACAGCCCGTACTGGTGGCTGAAATGCGCCGTGGGGCCAGGCAACGCCGACCATCCGGCGGTGCGCCGCTACCAACGCCTGTTGGAGTGGGAGATCGTCCGCCAGCCGCGCTCGATGCGCCTGGTCGAGCGCGGCCTGTCACCGGCACTGGGCAAGAGCTACGTCGTCTACGGCGTCAAGCCGACGGCGACGAGCAGCGCTGCCACCAGCACCAGGGCGAGCAGCGCAGCCACGACAGCGAGCAGCGATGTCACGGCTGCTTGAGGTACCGGGCGTGCTCGACGCCGACGAGCTGCACGACACGGCTCGGTCGATCGCCGACCTACAGCTGCCCGACGGGATGATCCCGTGGTTCCCCGGTGGGCACTGCGATCCGTGGAACCACGTCGAGACGGCGATGGCCCTCGACGTCGCCGGCCTGCACGGCTATGCCGAGCGGGCCTACGAATGGCTGGTCGGCATCCAGCGCCCCGACGGCAGCTGGTGGAACTACTACCTCCCCGACGGCAAGGTCGAAGAGCCCAAGCTGGACACGAACGTCTGCGCCTACGTCGCCACCGGCGTGTGGCACCACTGGTTGTGCACCTGGGATCGCGGCTTCGTCGACCACCTGTGGCCCACCGTGCAGCGGGCCCTCGACTGGGTGCTCGGCATGCGCCGCCCCGACGGCACGGTGCTGTGGGCCCGGACCGAGGACGACTCGCCGTGGGACTACGCCTTGCTGACCGGGTCGAGCAGCATCTGCCACGCCCTGCGCTGCGGCGCGCGGCTGGCCGACCTGGTCAACGAGCCGCATCCGGAATGGCTGGCTGCCGCCGACCACCTGGCCTACCTGATCGACGAGTTCCCGCTGCTGTTCGAACCCAAGCACCGCTGGGCGATGGACTGGTACTACCCGGTGCTGTCCGGCGCGCTCACCGGCGAACGGGCCAAGGCCCGCCTGGGCGACGCATGGGACGCGTTCGTGATCGACGGCAAGGGCGTGCGCTGCGTGAGCGACGAGCCGTGGATCACCGCCAGCGAGACCGCCGAGTGCAGCATCGCCCATGCCGCGTTGGGTGACACGGCGACGGCGACCGATCTGCTGCGCTGGACGCGCTCGCACCGGCGCGAGGACGGGTCGTACTGGACGGGCATCGTCTACCCGTCCGGCGAGCTGTTCCCGCCGCAAGAAACCTCGGCCTACACCGCCGCGGCCGTGGTGCTGGCGGCCGACGCGATCTGCCGGCACTCACCGGCCAGCGGGCTGTTCCTGCATCCCGGCGTCACGTCACAGGCGTAGACGGACCGCTGTCGGGCACGCGGGGCACCGTCGTGGCGTCGGCGCCGGCCAACGTCGCGGCCGCGACCCGGGCGGCGAGCGTGTCGAGCGAGTCCTGCAACCACCTGACCACCGCAGGACGCAACGACTCGGCGACGGTGGCGTGGAGGGCGAGGCGAATGCCAGGGCCCAGCCACTGCGCCTCGCAGGCGTCCTGCGAGGAGGCGATCTTCGTCGCGCAGAACGAGAGCATGGCGCCGCCGCGGTACGGCTCGGTGGTGGCGAAGGTGACGGTCGCTCCCGTGTAGTCGTTGCGCAACGCTGCCTCGGGGTCGCCGGCGAACGCCGTGCCGGCGAGCACGGTGACGAACTGGCCGTCACCCGACCCGAGTTGGCAGACCAGCACCATCGAGTCCGACTGCGGGGCCGCGGCAGCGAGCACCGACGAGTCCAGGTGCAGCGCGGACTGCAGCTCTGGCGGGGCGAGGGCGACGATCTCGGAGACGTCTCCGAGCGGGCAGGTGGACAGGATCCGGTCGCTCGGCGCCATGCCGTCGACGAGCGCGGCGAGGTTCGACGCGGCATCGCTGACCGCGAGGACACCGGTGCCGGGGGTCGCCGCCGGTGTCGCGCTGCCCGCCGGTGTGGTGGCCACCGTGCCGAGGTTGGTGCCGGCCGTCGTGCCGGCGGTGCTGCCCGACCCCGGCGGGGTGGCGGCCGCGCCGGTGTCGATCGACGCCGTCGCCGCGTTGAGGTCGTCGAGTGCGTTGTACAGCCACTCGGTGACGAGCGCGGCGTCGATCCCGTTGGCGTTGAGCGAGACCCCGTACTGGACGTCGCCGTTGTACCAATCGGCTTCGCAGAACCCGTCGCTCGCCGTCTTGCTGGACGCGCAGTAGGTGAGGACCTTGCCACCGCGGTAGTCCGTCTCCGGCGCGAACGAGGTGGTGAAGTCGGCGTCGAGGATCGCCGTCAGCGCCGTCTGCTGCCCGGCGGCGAAGGGCTCGCCGGCGTAGATCTCGCCCTGCTGCGCGCCCGCGGCGTGGCACATGATGCTCCACGAGTCCTGCTGCTGGATCAGCGATGCCTGGTCGTCGAAGGTCTCGGACAGCCCGAGCGAGGCCGGTGCCTGGGCGAGGAAGCCGGACGCCGGCCCGAGCGGGCACGTGCCGATGTCGTCGGCGGCCTCCTGGTTGGCGGTGATGAACGCCTCGAGCGCCTGCTTGGCCGGCGCCGTGTCGAGGTCCGGCAGGTTGGATCCCGGTGCCGTGCCCGCGCTCGACGTGATGGCGGTGGACGTGTTCGCCGTGGTGATGCCGGCGGTGGGGGGTGTCGTCGCCGCGGTGGCCGAGGCGCGCGCCGCCGCCGGCCCCGCCAGCACGAGCAGCGCGGTGATCAGCGCCAGGCGCCGGGGGGTGCGGGTCATGTGGGTCCTCCCCTGCGCCGCAGCAGGCGCAGACTGCCTTCGGCACCGATCTCGTCGAACCGGCCCGAGGCGAGGGCCGGCAGATAGATCTGCTCGTACGGAGGCCGCCCGCCGTCGGCCGGGTCGGGGAACACGTCGTGGATCGCCAGCGTGCCGCCAGGGGCCACGTGGGGAACCCAGCCGGCGTAGTCGTCGGCCGCGGGCTGGACGCCGTGCCCACCGTCGATGAACAGGAACGCCAGCGGCGCGGCCCAGTGGCGGGCGACCACCGGGGACGCACCGACCACGGCGATGGCGACGTCCTCCAGCCCGGCGTCGTACAACGTGGCGCGGAACCGCGGCAGCGTGTCCATCCTGCCGATCCGGGCGTCGACCGTCGCCGGATCGTGGTGCTCCCACCCAGCCTGGTTCTCTTCGCTGCCCCGGTGGTGGTCGACAGCGAACAGCACGGTCCCCGCCTGACGCGCCGCCGCCGCCAGCCACACCGTGGACCGCCCGCAGTACGAACCGACCTCGACCCACGCCAGACCGGGGAGGCGCGACCCGGCCGCGAGGGCGGCGGCGTGGAGGGCGTCACCCTCGGCCGCTGGCATGAATCCGGTCGCGGCGAGGGCCTCGTCACGCCAGATCGTCACCCGACGCACACTACTGGCCGACCATAATCGTCAGGTGAGCGCGGACGCCCCCAAGACGACCACCTCGCAGCACGTGCCGCGGTCGGCGCCGGCGCGACCCGGACTGCCCTCGACCGCGGCGCGGTACGGGCCGATCGTGGTGGTGCTGGTCGCCGTCGCCCTCCTCGCCGAGCGGCTGCACCTGCGCGGCCACAACTGGGGTGACGACTTCACCCTGTACCTGCGCCAGGCGCGGAGCCTGGTCGACGGCAACGTCGGCGAGGTGATCGCCAACAACCGGTTCAACGTGCTCAACGCAGCCAAGCCGGGGTTCAGCCCGACGGTCTACCCGTGGACGTTCCCCGTCCTGCTCGCCCCGTTCGTGCGCCTGTGGGGGTTCGACGTGGCCCGCCTGAAGATGCTCGAAGTCGCCTTCCT
>CAZMHG010000157.1:0-6664 GCA_964565975.1 uncultured Ilumatobacteraceae bacterium
GACGTGAGCAACCCGTACCTGTCGCAGATCGAGCGCGGCCTGCGCAAGCCGTCGGCGGAGATCCTCCAGCAGATCGCCAAGGGCCTGCGGATCAGCACCGAGACGCTGTACGAGCGCGCCGGCATCCTCGACCGCGACGCGCAGTCCCGACCGGGCGTGCGCGACGCGATCGCCGCCGACCCGGACCTCACCCCCGAGCAGCGTCAGGCACTGCTCAACGTGTACGAGAGCTACGTCGCGGCGCCCCCGCCGCCACCGCCGCGTAAGCGATCACCCCGCTGACCACCGACGCCGCCAGGATCGCCAGCTTGGCCGTGGCCAGTTGCGCGGCGTCGGTAAAGGCCAGCTCGGCGACGAACAAGGCGACCGTGAACCCGATCCCTGCCGACGCGGCGACGCTGAACGATGCCCGGGGCGTGTGCCCCTCGACCGGGTCGGCGAGGCGTCCGGCGACGGCCAGACGGCTGGCGAGCAGGATCCCCAGCGGCTTGCCGACGACCAGCCCGACGACGATCCCCCAGAACAATGCGTTGCCGAGCGCGTCGCGCATCGACGAACGGCTGATCTCGATCCCCGCGTTGGCCAGGGCGAACGCAGGCACGATCAGGTAGCTCGTCCACGGGTGCAGGACGTGCTGCAACCACTCGACGACAGACACCGAATGGCGGGCCAGCACGGTGGTCTCGTGGGCGGCCTCCACGGTGGACACGTCGAGCAGGTCGTCGCCGTCCACGAACTCGGGCGTGAGGTATGGCGTCACCGGCGCGAGCAGCCCCATCGCCACGCCGGCCAGGGTGGGGTGCACGCCGGCCTCGTGCAGGGCGAACCAGCAGAGCAACCAGTAGGGCAGCGCCCAGCGCACGCCGGCGGCGCGGGCCGCGACGGCAAGGCCGATCGCGCCGATCGCCGCAGCCAGCCAACCCCAGCCGATGCCGGACGAGTAGAAGATCGCGATCACCAGGATCGCCCCGATGTCGTCGA
Organism: uncultured Ilumatobacteraceae bacterium; assembly: GCA_964565975.1. Taxonomy (GTDB): domain Bacteria; phylum Actinomycetota; class Acidimicrobiia; order Acidimicrobiales; family Ilumatobacteraceae; genus JAKOUY01. The sequence goes on from CAZMHG010000157.1 coordinate 982, forward strand.
CGATCGCCAGGCCGAGCAGGAACGCGCGCAGGCTTCGCGGGACGCGGTCGCCGACCAGCGCGATCACGCCGACGGCGAGGGCGATGTCCGTCGCCATCGGGACGCCCCAGCCATGCGCCGCGGTGCCCCCGGCGATTGCCAGGTAGACGATCGCCGGGACCGCCATGCCGCCGATCGCGGCGATCGCCGGCAGCACGGCGCGGCGTCCGACGAGATGGCCGCCGGTCGTCTCGCGCTTGATCTCCAGCCCGACGATCAGGAAGAAGATCGTCATCAGCCCGTCGTTCAGCCAGTGGCGCAGGGACAGCTCGAGCGTGTGCCCGGCGGCGGTGACCGCCAGGTGCGCATCCCACAACCGCTGGTAGCTGCCCTTCCACGGCGAGTTCGCCCAGACCAGGGCGACGGCCGCGGCGACCACCAGCAGCACGCCGCCCGCGGCCTCGGTGTGCAGGAAGTCGGCGAGCGGGGCGAGGCGTCGCGGCCCACGCGCCGCGCGGGGCGGGCGGGGCGCGGCAGCCATCCGTCCAGTATGGCGACGGGTGGCCCGGGCGGTGTCGACCCGCCCGTGGAATGCTGACCGGGGCGGTTAGGTTTCACCCCCCGTGCTTCGCGTCGCCTTCTTGTCCCTGCATACCTCACCGCTCGCCCAGCCGGGCTCCGGTGACAGTGGCGGCATGAACGTGTACGTGCGCGAGCTCACCGCAGCACTGGCCCAGGCCGGCCACGACGTGACCACGTTCGTGCGGGCCACCTCGCCCGACCAACCCGAGGTGGTCGAGGTGGAACCGGGCTGTCGCGTCGTGCACGTCCGCGCCGGCGCGTTCGACCTCCCCAAGGAGGGCCTGCCCGGGGTCGTCGACCAGTTCGCCGACCGCGTCGCCGAGCACCTGCGCGGCGACTTCCCGGCCGACGTGGTGCATGCCAACTACTGGCTCAGCGCGGTCGCCGCCCACCGCCTGAAGCACGAGTTGCGCGTGCCGTTCGTGACGACCTTCCACACGCTCGGGCGGATCAAGGCCGCGGGCGGCGACGACGAACCCGACGCGCGGTTGCAGGCCGAGGACGCCGTCGTCGGCTGCTCCGACGCGGTCTGCGTCAGCTGCCGCGAGGAGGGCCAGCAGTTCCGCCAGTGGTACGGCGACCCGCCCGGTGTGGTCGAGATCGTCGCGCCCGGCGTGGAGCACGCCTTCTTCGCCCCTGGCGAGCAACGCGGGGCGCGCTGGGCGCTGGGTCTCGACGCGGACGCGCCGACGCTGCTGTTCGTCGGCCGGATCCAACCGCTGAAGGGCGCCGAGTTGGCGATCGGCGCGCTGGCCGAACTGCGCGCCGACACTCGCCTGCTGCTGGTCGGCGGGGCCAGCGGGACCGAGGGACAGGCCGAGTTCGCCCGGCTGGTCGCGCTCGCGCAGTCGCTCGGCGTGGCCGACCGGGTTCAGTTCGTGGAGCCCCAGCCGCACCACATCCTGTCGACCTACTACCGCGCGGCCGACGTGGTCGTCGTGCCCAGCCGCAGCGAGAGCTTCGGCCTGGTCGCGCTCGAGGCCGCGGCGTGCGGCACGCCCGTGGTCGCCGCCGCCGTCGGTGGCCTGCTCAGCCTGGTCGACCACGGTCAGACGGGGTTCCTGGTCGCCGAGCGGACGCCGTCCGCGTACGCCCGGGCGATCGGGTCGCTGTTCGACGACCCGGCAGGCGCGGTGGCGATGGGGCACCGCGCCCATCAGCGCGCCCAGCGCTACACCTGGTCGTTCGCCGCGGCGCGCCTCCGCCGGCTGTACGCCGACGTCACCTCGGCCGCGCGGCTGGTCAGCTGCTCGTAGCGCCTGCCACCGCCGGCCGGCTCAGCCGAAGTGGCGCGCCATGCCCAGGCGGATCAGCGCCGGGAAGTGGGCGTCGACGTACTGGTACAACGAGCCGACGATCCGGTCCAACTCCTCGGCGTGCAGCGCGGCCAGGGGCACGTCGCCGCGCAGGAAGATCGCATCCTCGACGCCGATCGCGAAGTGCGCTCCGATCAACCGCTGATTGAGCCGCAGGACCATCTCGTACACCGCGGCGACGTTGTCCAGCGGCGCGGGCATGACGTAGGCCTCGTAGCGCATCGTGCGCTGGCCGAGCGTCAGCCACACGGTGACGTGCTCTTTGGCCTCGCCGCGCAGGCGCACGTACCAGCGCGGTTCGTCGCCCATGCTCACGGCGTCGCGGGTGACGTCCTCGAACACCGCGTTGCCCTCGGCCATCTCCGCCAGCCACCGGTCGATGCTGGTAGCCAGGTCGCCGACATGGGTGGCGTCGAACAGCTCGCTCATGGTCGGGTCATCCTCCCACGCGCCGCGGCGTGCTCTCCCAGGCGATGTGCCGCAGCGCGCCGCCGGCCGTCCTCAGGCCGGCAGCCGGTGCGGCGCCGCCCTCGGGGAAGTCGGCGGCGCCCACCGGTCCGGGGACGCCGCCACGGCCTGGTTAGCCTGCCGCCATGGCGCATCGGCTGGCAGTCATCGGCGGCGGGAACATGGGCACGGCGCTGGCAGCAGGGCTGCTCGCATCCGGGTGGGGCACGGCGGACGAGTTGGCGGTCGTCGAAGCGCTGGCTGCCCGTCGCACGGTGTTGGCCGATCTGCTGCCGGGCGTCACGATCAGCGAGCAGGTCCAACCGTGCCAAGCCGCGCTGATCGCGGTGAAGCCGAACGACGTCGCCGGGGCATGCGCCGCAGCCGCGGCCGCCGGCGCACGCCGCGTCCTCAGCGTCGCCGCCGGCGCGTCGATCCTCGCCCTGCAGGCCGCGTGCGGTCCGTCGGTGGCGGTGGTGCGGGCAATGCCCAACACGCCGGCGCTCGTCGGCAGGGGTGCCTCGGCGATCGCCGCCGGTACCACGGCCACGGCCGACGACCTGGCGTGGGCGAGCGGCATCCTCGCGGCCGTCGGCACCGTCGAGCAGGTCGCCGAGTACCAGCTCGACGCGGTCACCGGGCTCACCGGCAGCGGCCCGGCCTACCTGTTCCTGGTCGCCGAGTCGTTGGCCGAGGCCGGTGTGCTCAACGGCCTACCGCGCGCCGCCAGCGTCGCCCTCGTGCGCCAGCTGTTCGCCGGCGTCGCCGAGATGCTGGCCACCGGTCAGGACCCGGCCGAGATGCGCGCCAACGTCACCTCACCTGGCGGCACCACTGCGGCCGGGCTGCGGGTGCTGGAGCAGCGAGCTGTGCGAGCCGCGTTCCTCGACGCCGTGTCGGCGGCCACCCATCGCAGCGCCGAGCTCGGCCGGACTCACTGACCCTCGACCCGCAGTCCGCGACCGTCACGTGCTGCGCAGGGCGATCCACCACGGCTGCACATCGGCCGGCTGGCGGCGGCGGTAGTCCAGCTCGAGGTCGCCCGCATCGGCCGGCGCCGCAGAACCGTTCGTCGGGGGCAGCGAGTTGGCACCGTCGACCGGGTCGATCCACTCCAACCGGATCGCCGCGATCAGCCGGCGCAACGAACCGGTCGCCGCGGTGTGGTGGTCGCTGACCTGGTGGCGGATGAACCCGTCGTATCCGTCGAAGGACGCCAGCACGTAGTAGCTGTCCTGCGCCGCACCCCGCCAGTACTCGTAGCGCGCCACGCCGCGCTCGTCGGCGTGTGTGCGGTGGCACAGCTCGGCGGAGACGGCCTCGAACTCGGCCGCTGCTCCAGGGCGAACCTGGACGTGGGCGAGGAACGTGGCCATCGCCGCACGATACGACAGCCCGCACACGAGCCACCGCGCCGTCCGCGCGCGTGCCGTTGTTGCATGTGACGTCCCGCATGTGATGTCCCGCTTGGCGGGCTCGGCGCCGGCGGTCAAGGATGGGCCGATGGCCGACACGGGCTCGAGCACACCGCCGCGTTGTCCCGTCGATCTGTTCGATCCCCAGACGATGCAGGACTGGTTCCCGGCCTACGACCGGCTGCGCACCGAGGCTCCCGTCAGCCGCCTGCCGGGCGACGACGAGATCTACGTGCTCACCCGTTACGCCGACGTGATGTACTGCCTCCGGCACCCCGAGCTGTTCCCGCACGGCCGCAGTGCCAAGACGTTGCTGCGCACCGCGGCGGCGCGCACCTACTGGGACACGCACGGGTGGCGCAAGCAGACGCCGCTTGGCAGCAACCCGCCGGAGCATCGCCACTACCGGGCGCTGATCGACGACTGCTTCGACGCCCCGGCAGCGCGGCGGGCCGCGCCGATGATCCGCCAGATCACCGACGAGTTGCTCGACCGTTGGGAGCCCGGATCGCCGGTCGACGTCGTCGCCGACTTCGCCCTCCCGCTGCCCGTCGACGTGATCACCCGGCTGCTCGGCTTCAACGCTGCCGACATCCCGCAACTGCGGATCTGGTCCGCAGCGTGGGTGATGCCCTACCACCTGAACCTGACCGCGGAGCAGGAGCTGTACGTCGCCGAGCAGGGTGTCGCCTTCCAGCGGCACATCCACGCGTTGGCCGAGCGCCGGCGCCGTGACCCGGCCGACGACGTGATCAGCCGGCTCGCCACCACCACGATCGACCTGCCGGGCGAGGACGGCCCGCGGCCGTTGCACGACTGGGAGTTGATCAACATCGTCGACCACCTGTACATCGGCGGCAACGAGACGACCACGTTCGCGATCACGTCGGCGGTGCGCACGCTGCTCGAGCAGCCCGACCTGGCCGCCCGGTTGCGGGCCGACCCGTCGCTGGTGGCGCCGCTGGTCGAGGAGAACCTGCGCCTCGAGTCACCGACGCAGGGCTTGTTCCGCCTGGTCGCCCGCGACGTGGAACTGTCCGGCGTGACCATCCCTGCCGGATCGACCGTGCACCTGCGCTACGGAGCCGCCAACCGCGACCCGGAGATGTTCCCGCGCCCGGCGACGGTCGACCTCGACCGGGCGAACACGCGCCGCCACGTCGCCTTCGCCTCGGGCGAGCACCTGTGTCCCGGCGCCGAGCTCAGCCGCCTGGAGCAGGTCGTCGCGCTGACCCGCATCGTCGAACGGTTCCCCGGTCTCCGCCTGGCCGAGGGCAACGACTTCCGCCACCAGCAGAGCTTCGTGCTGTGGGCGCTCGAACGCCTGCTCGTCCATGTCGGCTGAGGACAGTCGCAGCCGGGATGACTCCCGACGCGATCGAACCGACCGTACAGACGCAGTGGATCGATCAGGCGACTCGCGCCGATTCACGGCGGCTTTCAATCTCTGAAAGAGTGGGCGATGTATGGCGGCGCAGCAAACCCTCCATCACCTTCGGGAAGCGGCGCAACGACCAGATGAGGCGGAGGTCGAGCGCAATCGGCTGATCCGAGCACTGCGCTCCCAGCGCGAAACGCTCACCGACCTCGCCGAAGCGGCGAACGTGTCCCTCGGGACCGCGCACAGGCTGACACGTCCTGCGACCATCGTGTCCGTCGGCTACGAGGGCCGCAGTGTTGATGGCCTCGTCGATGCGTTGGTCGAGGCGGGGGTGTCAGTGCTCGTCGACGTGCGGGAGAACGCGATCAGCCGCAAGCGTGGCCTGTCCAAGCGCGGGTTAGCGGAGAAGCTGGCTGCACGGGGCGTCGGCTACGTGCACGAGCCGACGCTCGGCAACCCTCGAGACAACCGCGACGGGTTCCGACAAGGGCGCCCGGACAGCATCGCCACCTTCGAAGCGCACCTTGACCGCAACGGGTCGGCAGCGCTCGATCGGGTCCACG
>CAZMHG010000158.1:0-490 GCA_964565975.1 uncultured Ilumatobacteraceae bacterium
CGCCGGTCTGAGCCCGGCGACACCCACCGCGATCAGCGGCACGGGCTACAGCTGCAATCAGGCCACGCTGACGTGCACCTCGGACAGTGCGCTCAAGGCGAACACCGACGGCAACCCGATCACCGTGACAGCGACGATCGACGCCACGTTCACCAACGGCACGCTGCACAACGTTGCCTTCGTCGCCCCCGTCAGCACGGAGACCGTGCCGGAGACCAATCCGCTGGTCACGCCGACGACCACGACGAACACCACGACCACGCCCACGGACAACGACGCGCAGGCCGAGTTGACCGTGTCGAACAAGGTGTCGATCGGTGACTACGTGTGGCTGGACAACGACCGCGACGGCGTCCAGGGCACGGCGGCCGCCGAGCCGCCCGTGAAGACCACGCGCCAGTCGGGGTGCCTGCGCGCGATGTCGGCCATGACGATCATGCGCTCGGCCGCGTCCGTCAGCGCCAGTTGCCCCCTCTGGCTCATCGTGAAG
>CAZMHG010000158.1:500-4731 GCA_964565975.1 uncultured Ilumatobacteraceae bacterium
GATGTCAAGGTCGAGCTGTTCGACAGCGCCGGCACCTTCCTGCGCAGCACGACGACCGACGCGAACGGGTTCTACTCGTTCACCGACCTGGCGCTGAGCACCGCATACAAGCTGGTCTTCACCCCGCCGCCGGGATACACCTGGACGCAGCAGAACGCCGGAACGAACGACGCGGTCGACTCCGACGTCGACCCGACCGACGGCACCGTGCTGTTCACCACGCCCGCTGTGGGCGGCACCAACTCGGCCATCGCGCCGGACGTGCCCACCTACGACGGCGGTCTGCTGCAGTACAACCTGAAGCTGACCAAGGAGCTGACCGCATCGGCCCCGTTCTATGCCGGCTCCACGGTGACGTTCTCGCTGACGCCGCACAACGACGGCCCGGCCGTCGCGCTGGCCGGCTGGACGGTGACCGACATCCTGCCCGCCGGTCTGAGCCCGGTGACACCCACCGCGATCAGCGGGACGGGCTACACCTGCGTGCAGGCCACGCTGACCTGCACCTCGGACAGTGAGCTGGCGCCGAACACCGACGGCGGCGTGATCACGGTGACGGCGACGATCAATGCCGGCTTCACCGGGACGCTGCACAACGTCGCCTATGTCGCACCGGTCGGGTCGGACACCCTGCCGGAGCTGAACCCGCTGGTCGTGCCGACCACAACCACGGACACCTCGACCACGCCCACCGACAACGACAGCCAGGCCAGCCTGACCGTCGCGTCGTTGGTGTCGATCGGCGACTACGTGTGGTTCGACAACAACCGAGACGGGATCCAGGGTGATCCGGCCGTCGAAAAGCCGGTGGAGGGTGTGGTGGTCAACCTGTACGCCGCCGACGGCTTCACGCTGGTCGCCACCACGACGACCGACGACAAGGGGTTCTACTCGTTCGTCGACCTCGTCCCGGACGCGACCTACGTCGTCGAGTTCGTCAAGCCGGCGGGCACCACGTTCACCCAGCAGACCGCAGGGTCGGACCGGGCAGTGGACTCCAACCCGGACCCGGCGACCGGCCGGGTGACGATCACCGCGCCCGCGAGCGGCGTCAACTCGCCGACCACACCCGACGACCCGACGATCGACGCCGGGCTGATCACCTACAACCTGAAGCTGACCAAGGCGCTCACCTCGCACGGTCCGTACTACGTGGGTGCCACGGTGACGTACACCTTGACGCCGCACAACGACGGCCCGGCCACGGCGGTGCCAGGATGGTCGGTCACCGACGTGCTGCCCACCCAGCTGACCGCGACAGAGATGACTGGCACCGGGTACACCTGCGACCTGCCGAGCCTGACCTGCACGAGCCCGACCGAGCTTGCCCCTGGCCAAGACGGCCCGGTGATCACGCTCACCGCGACGGTCAACCAGCTGTTCATCGGCCAGCTGAAGAACGTGGCCTACGTCGCGCCGAACCCAGAGGACGGTGTGCCGGAGACGAACCCGCTGGGCACGCCGCCCGACAACACCACCGAGACGAAGACGAGCCCGACGGACAACGACGACGAGCAAGTCATCGACGTCGTGTCGCTGGTGTCGATCGGTGACTACGTGTGGATGGACAACAACCGCGACGGCCAGCAGGGCCCGGCGGCAACCGAGCCCCCGGTGCCCGGCGTCAAGGTCGAGCTGTTCGACAGCAGCGGCACGTCGATCGGCACGACGACCACCGACGCCAACGGGTTCTACTCGTTCGTCGACCTGGTTCCCGGGGCGTCGTACAAGCTGGTGTTCACCCGTCCCGACGGGTTCAGCTGGACGGCGCGCAACCTCGGGGCGAAGGCCACCGACTCCGACGTCGATGCCAACGGTGAGGTCACCTTCACGGCCCCGGCCAGCGGCGTCAACTCGCCGACCACGCCGGACGACCCGACCATCGACGCGGGACTGGTGCAGTACAACCTGACGCTGGACAAGAAGCTGACCAGCGCCGGCCCGTACTACCCGGGCAGCACGGCGACGTTCCAGCTGACGCCGCACAACGACGGACCGTCCGACGCGATCGGCGGTTGGTCGGTGACCGACGTGCTGCCGAAGGGTCTGACGGCGACGGCCATCTCCGGCGCCGGCTACACCTGCACCCTGTCGACGCTGACCTGTGTCAACGCGGCATCGTTGGCCGGTGGCGCCGACGGCGGTCCGATCACGGTGACCGCCACGGTGGATGCGCTGTTCGCAGGCGTGCTGCACAACGTCGCCTACGTCGCCCCGAACCCCAGCGACTCGGTCGCCGAGACCAACCCGCTGGGGACACCGCCGACGTCGTCGACCCAGACGTCACTCACGCCGACGGACAACGACAGCGAGGCAGAGATCACGGTCAGCGTCCCACCGACGACGTCCACGACACTCGTCTCGCCGGGAACGGGGTCGATCGCGACCACGACCACCGTGACACCAACCACGGGCCCGCTGCCGTCGACGGGTTCGAACGTCGGCACCCCGCTGCTCGCCGGTGTGGTGCTGTCGCTCGGCGGATTGGGACTGCTCCTGATCAGCCGTCGCCGTCGCCGCCACGCACGGGCCTGACGTGCCAGGTAGGGCCGGCCGCGCGAGCGGCCGGCCCTACGCTGGTCGTGCGGCCGTTGTGGCCGTCGATCCGCCAGGGGGCACGATGACCACCACCAGCGTGAGCAAGGACCACGAGAACCTGACCATGACGATGACGGTCACGCTCGGCGCGCCCGTCGAACGGGTCTGGCAGTTGTGGGCAGATCCTCGGCAACTCGAGCAGTGGTCGGGACCACCGACCTACCCGGCGACGTTCGTCGACCACGACCTCGCCCCGGGCGGCGGGATGACCTACTACATGACCAGCCCGGATGGCGAGAAGTTCTACGGCTGGTGGGAGGTCGTATCGGCCGACTCGCCGCGGCACCTCGAGGTGATCGACGGCTTCGGCGACTCCACGGGTCGTCGAAGCACCGAGATGCCGGCCGGTCGGATGGTCGTCAGCCTGGACGAGCACGACGGAACGACGGTGATGGAGATCACCTCGCACTTCGCGTCGCGCTCGGCGATGGACCAGTTGTTGGCGATGGGCCAGGAAGAGGGCATGGTGCTGGCCCTCGGCCAGATCGACGCACTGCTCGACGGGCCTGCGGCGTAGCCGACGGTGCCCCAAGGCCGGTCAGCCTCGGGTGGCGGCCCTCCGGATCAGGCGTGGCGATCCCGCGCAGCGACGAACGCCGCGACGCAGCGGTCGATGTCGTCGGTCGTGTGCGCGGCGGAGAGCTGGACGCGGATCCGGGCCGTACCACGTGGGACGACGGGGTAGGAGAAGGCGATCACGTAGACGCCGTCGGCCAACATCGTGTCGGCGACCTGCGTGGCCAGGCGGGCGCCGTCGTCACCCGGGAACATGACCGGGACGATCGGGTGCGAGCCGGCGAGCAGCACGAAACCGGCGGCGGCCATCGCGCTGCGGAAGTGGGCGGCGTTGGCGGCCAGCCGGGTACGTGCATCCGGCGAGCGGGCCGCCAGCTGCAGCGCAACGCGCGACCCGGCAACCACGCTCGGGGCGACCGCGTTGGAGAACAGGTACGGGCGACTGCGCTGACGGAGCAACTCGATCACCGGTGACGGCCCGGCGATGTAACCACCAGACGCTCCGCCCAGCGCCTTGCCGAGCGTCCCACTGAGCAGATCGACACGACCGAGCACACCGAACAGCTCCGGCGTGCCCCTGCCGTTCGGGCCAACGAAGCCGACGGCGTGCGAGTCGTCGACCATCACCATCGCCTGGTGTGCTTCGGCGGCGTCACAGATCTGGGCCAGCGGCGCGTACGAACCGTCCATCGAGAACACGCCGTCGGTGACGACGACGATGCGCCGGGCGCCGGCGGCGCGCGCTGCGCTCAGCTGGGCGTGGAGGTCGGCCACGTCGGCATTGCGGTAGCGGTAGCGGGCGGCCTTGCTGAGGCGCACCCCGTCGATGATCGACGCATGGTTCAACTCGTCGGAGACGATCGCGTCGTGCTCGCCGAAGAGCACCTCGAACACGCCGCCGTTGGCGTCGAAGCACGACGAGTAGAGGATCGCCGCTTCCGTGCCGACGAACTGGGCGATCTCGTGCTCCAGGTCGACGTGCTGGGTCTGTGTGCCGCAGATGAACCGCACGCTGGCCATGCCGAAGCCCCACCGGTCGAGCGCGTCACGTGCTGCGGCGAGCACGTCGGGATGGTCGGCCAGGCCGAGATAGTTGTTCGCGCAGAAGTTCAGCGCG
>CAZMHG010000158.1:4741-6664 GCA_964565975.1 uncultured Ilumatobacteraceae bacterium
CGTCCGTACCGGCGGTCACCACGTGCGCCGCCTGCGGTGTGGCCAGTGCCCGCTCGTGCTTGTACAACCCGGCCGAACGGATCTCGTCCAGCGTGGCGTCGATCTCGCCGCGCAGGTGATGGAACACGACGCGCCTCCCGTCAGTCAGCCCAGTGGATCAGGACCTTGCCACAGTGCCCGCCGCGGGCGGTGTCGAACGCCTCGACCCACCGCGCGACCGGAAAGATGTGCGTGATCACCGACGTGATCGCCTCGCGCAACCGCTCGGAGGTCTGCAGCATCGCACTCATCGCGTACCACGTGTCGTACATCTCGCGCCCGTAGATGCCGCGCAGCGTGATCATGTGCGTGATCACCTTGCCCCAGTCGATCGGGTACGGCGCCTTCGGCAGGCCAAGCATCGCCACCCGGCCACCATGGTTCATGTTGTCGAGCATCTCCCGCGCCGCTTCCGGCGCGCCGCTCATCTCCAACCCGATGTCGAAGCCCTCACGCATCCCGAGCGCACGCTGGGCGTCGGCGATGCGCGTCGTGGCGCTGTTGACGGTGAGGTCGGCGCCGGCCCGCTGGGCCAAGGCGAGGCGGTCGTCCGACAGATCGGTGACGGCGACGAACCGGGCGCCGGCGTGACGGGCGATCGCCGCGGCCATCACCCCGATCGGGCCGGCACCGGTGATCAGCACGTCCTCGCCGACCATCGGCCACTGCAGCGCGGTGTGCGTCGCGTTGCCGAACGGATCGAAGATCGCACCCAACTCGGGGCTGATCGTGTCCGGCTGGACCCACACGTTGGTCGCCGGGATGACCACGTAGTCGGCGAACGCGCCGTCGCGGTTAACGCCGACACCCTTGGTGTTGATGCACACGTGACGCCGACCGGCCCGGCAGTTGCGGCAGTGCCCGCACACCACGTGCCCCTCGCCCGAGGCCCGCTGGCCAACCTGGAGACGTCCACCGGACGCAGCGGCGACGTCCTCGCCGAGCTCGACGATCTCGCCGTAGAACTCGTGGCCGAGGACGAGCGGTGGGTGCACGGTGGCCGCAGCCCACTGGTCCCACTGCTGGAGGTGCAGGTCGGTGCCGCACAGCCCGGCGCGCATCACGCGGATCTTGACGTCGTTGGGGCCCGGCGTGGGCTCGGGAGCGTCGATCAGTTCGAGCCCCGGACCGGCGACGGTCTTGGCCAGCGCGCGCACGGGGCGAGCGTACTTCCGGAACCGGCCGCGGTGAGCAACGCCGCCGTGCCGCCGTCAACGCCGGCCGCCTCACGGCGCCGGATGCTCACGGCATCGGATGCTCAGAGGACGATGTTGACCATCCGCCCAGGCACGACGATCAGCTTCTTGGGCGGGCGGCCGTCGAGCGCAGCGACGACGACCGCGAGGGCCAGCGCGGCGGCCTCGATCGCGGCCCGGTCGGCATCGGCGGCCACGGTGAGACGGGCGCGGACCTTGCCGTTGATCTGCACCGGGATCTCCACCTCGTCGGCAACCAGCAGCGCCGCGTCGGCCACCGGGAACGGCTCGTCGGCCAACGTCGCCGGGTGACCCAACCGGGACCACAGCTCCTCGGCCAGGTGCGGGGCCATCGGTGCGACCAGCAGCACCACCTGGTCGGCGATGTCGGTGGGGCAACCACCGAGCCGGGTGAGGTGGTTGGTCAGCTCGATCACCTTGGCGATCGCCGTGTTGAACCGCAGGTGATCCAACTCCTCACGAACCCCGGCGATGGTGCGGTGCAGGACGCGCAGCGTCGCCGCGTCGGCCGGGGCGGCGGTGGTGCGGACCTCGCCGCTGTCCTCGTCGACGATCGACCGCCACAGCCGTTGCAGGAAGCGGTGCATGCCGACGACGTCCTTGCTCTCCCACGGACGTGACGCGTCGAGCGGCCCCATGCTCATCAGGTACAGGCGCAGCGTTTCGG